>CACGIS010000005.1 GCA_902573175.1 Paracoccaceae bacterium
TGACGAATTGTGTGATTTTATGTCATCTGAACCCGTCATAGTGCAGGTACTTGAGGGCGAAAGCGCCATCTCTAAGAATAGAGAAGTTATGGGCGCAACAAACCCCGCAGATGCGGCCCCAGGCACTATTAGGGCAGATTTTGCGGAAAGTATGGGCGAAAATTCAGTGCATGGTTCTGATGCCCCTGAAACCGCTGCTATTGAAATCGCCTATTTCTTTTCTGGAATCGAATTAGTTGGATAGTTCTTGGAACTGATATAACGTAAATGAAAATATTTTGAATTTAAGATTGGGTTTGATAAGTTTTAAACCTAATCTTTTTTATTACTCTCAGGAGAAAGTTCATTTGCAAATTTACAAACGCTGTGAAATGTTTCTGCAAATTTATTATCTTCTAAAGTCAGAGAAATTCTGACATGCCCTGATGCAGCTTCTCCAAAGCTTTCCCCCGGCATTACAGCGATTTTTTTAACGTTTAAAAGCTTACTAGCGAAACTTAGACCGCTCATTCCTGTGGCTCGAATATTAAGCATTAAATACATGGCGCCTTGGGTTGGAATGTGACCCAAATTGGGAAAATCTTTTAAAATATCTAAAGCAAGTTTTCTTCGGCGATTGAACGGTTCAGATATTTTTTCTTCAAATTCCTTACCTTGTTGTAAGGCAAAAACACCAGCTTGCTGGACGAAGCCAGGAACACCGTAAGTCATATTTGTCGCTAAATCTATTGCCTTGGATATTACTATCTCTGGACCTATTAGCCATCCTAAACGAGAGCCGGTCATCGCATGGCTTTTGGAAAGAGACCCAATTACTAGAGTTCTTTCCACCATATTATTAATCTCACGCGGTGAAATATGTTTACCGGCCCAGATTTGTGTATCGTAAACTTCATCGGAAATAACCCAAAGATTGTTTTTCTTTGCTACGTCACAAATATTTTTAATAGTAGCTTTATTATACACCATGCCCGTTGGGTTGTTAGGTGAGTTTATCAATAATGATTTTGTTTTTTGAGTTGCGCTGTCTAATTGATCAAAAGTAGGTTGAAAATAATTTTCTGCACTTGTTATTATTCTTCTTTCGCGAGCTCCGATAGATCTAATAGTCGTTGGGTAAGTTGCATAGTATGGATCTATATAGGCAGCTGTGTCACCCTCATCCAAGACGGCCATGTGAGCAGCGAATAGAGCGGATTGTCCCCCTGGTGTTACGATTACATTCTCTAGAGTTGTTTTAATTCCAGTTTTCTTTTCAGTTCGATGTGCGATTAAGGCTCTCAATTCCCCAATGCCTGGGACTGGGGCATATCCAGTCTGTCCATTTATGGCAGCCTCATGCATTGATTTGAGTATGGATGGGTCGGTTCCGATGTCATGTTCGCCAATACTGAGCTCTATTACATTAATACCAGAGGCCATCATTTTTCTGGCTTTATAAAAAATTTCCCATCCGTCAGAACCACCACTTGTTATATTTTCGATACGATTGGAAAGTTTCATGCTATTGTTCCAAAAAGAAATTTTGAGCATTACGGTCTATTAATTCATGTGATGTCAAATCAGAAATGAATAATTTACATAAATTTGTTAATTTTGCTGCATCTATTTTTTTGATACCCAAGTGATTTGTCATTTCCAAAGGCACTTGTTCTTGCTATTGCGGTCACGTCATATTTCAATAACCGTAAATGAATGATAAAAATTAAACTGCATAATACGCTTACCAGAAAAAAGCAGACTTTTGTTCCTTTAGATAAAAATAATGTCAGGCTCTACCTATGCGGCCCGACAGTATATGATCGCGCTCATCTTGGAAATGCCCGCAATGTAATCATGTTTGATGTTTTATACCGGCTTTTGATCGAAACGTACGGAATTGATAACATAAACTACGTGAGAAATTTTACTGATATTGATGACAAAATTAACAATAAGTCTTTAGAGAGCGGTCGGCCAATAAATGATATAACTTCTGAAACCATTAATTGGTATTTGGAAGATATGGCAGCTTTGGGAAACTTAGAACCTAACTTAATGCCGAGAGCAACAGATTTTATTCCTCAGATGATTAGTTACATTGAGCGCTTAATAAAGGGAGGTTTTGCATATACAGATGAAGGCCATGTGCTTTTTTCTGTTTCAAATTACAAAAATTATGGAAGACTATCTGGACGAAGTATAGAGGATATGATTGCAGGGGCCCGAGTGGAGGTTGCTTCCTATAAGCGAAACCCCATGGATTTTGTATTGTGGAAGCCCTCTGAACAGGATTTACCAGGTTGGGAAAGTCCTTGGGGAAGGGGGCGGCCAGGTTGGCACATAGAGTGTTCGGCTATGGCCCATGAATTGCTTGGTGCTAATTTCGATATTCATGGCGGTGGTAACGATTTACAGTTTCCACATCATGAAAATGAGATAGCTCAAAGCTGTTGCGCATACCCTGAAAGTGAATTTGCGCGTTATTGGTTACATAACGAAATGCTTCAAGTTGATGGAAAAAAAATGTCTAAATCCCTTGGCAACTTTTTTACAGTTCGAGATTTACTCGATCAGGGATATCCTGGTGAAGTGATCAGATTTGTATTTCTGTCGACCCATTATAGCAAGCCAATGGATTGGAATAACTCAAAAGCCTTAGAAGCCAAAAATATTCTGAGAAAATGGCGAGGATTATTGAAAAATAATTTTGAAATTGTCCCATTACCAGAGGAAGCTATTAAGATTTTATCTGACGACTTGAATACTGCTGGCGTTATTTCGTTACTTCATAAGTATGCTAGTAATCGGGAAATAGGGAAGCTCAAAGCTGGTGCTAATTTTTTAGGTATTTTAACTCAGGAATTGAGTGACTGGTGCGGAGATGTCGATATGAGCTCTTTGGAGGGACTCTTTATAGATCTTAGGAAACGGGCCATTGAAAGTAAAAATTTTGAAAATATTGATGAGTTGAGGTCTAAACTAACAAACGCAGGGGTAGATGTCCAAATTGGGAAATCTAATGTTGCTCTAGTACCAAACGCGAGTTTCGATCTTCAAGAAGTGAACAAAATAATAAATTTTTATGGTTTAAATTAGGTACCAAATGCAGAAAGAACGTTTATATATTTATGATACTACTTTGCGTGACGGACAACAAACACACGGCGTTCAGTTTTCCATAGATGAAAAAATGGCTATTACCCATTCACTAGATGGTTTGGGTGTTGATTATATAGAGGGCGGTTGGCCAGGCGCTAATCCTGTCGACAGCGAATTGTTTGAACGGAAAGAGAAAACGAAGGCAATTTTTACGGCCTTTGGAATGACAAAGAGATCAGGCCGATCAGCGGCAAATGACGAAATTCTTTCCGCTGTACTTAATTCAGGCACATCTGCTGTTTGTTTGGTGGGAAAATCTCATGATTTTCATGTTGAAAAAGCTTTGGGTATCTCTCTTGATGAAAATTTAACCAATATTTCTAATTCAATTAGTCATTTGGTTGATAACAAGAGAGAGGTTATTTTTGATGCGGAGCATTTTTTTGATGGATTTAAGGATAATCCTGATTATGCGGTCCAAACTTTAAAGTCAGCTCTGGATGCCGGAGCGAAATGGGTTGTTTTATGTGACACGAATGGTGGCTCTCTTCCAAACGAAATAAGAAAAACAGTTGAGGATGTTATAAACTATGGGATAGCCGGTGATTGTTTAGGTATTCATGCACACAACGATACTGAAAATGCTGTAGCGAATACATTAGCAGCGATTGATGCTGGCGTACGTCAAATACAAGGCACATTAAATGGTTTAGGAGAAAGGTGTGGAAACGCAAACCTAACTTCTATCATCCCAACTTTACTGCTAAAGCAGCCTTATAAGGATAGATTTGAGACAGGGATATCAATGAGTTCGCTATCGAGCCTTACCCGAATTTCTCGCCAATTAGATGACATAATAAACCGAATTCCTTTAAAACAGGCTCCTTATGTTGGGGCTTCTGCTTTTGCACACAAAGCTGGCCTACATGCCTCTGCTATTATTAAAGATCCAACTACATATGAACATATAGATCCTTCTTTAACCGGAAATAGCAGAATAATTCCTGTATCTAACCAAGCGGGTCAGTCTAACTTAGTTAGCCGACTAAAAGAAGCAGGTCTCAGTGTTAAAAAAAATGATCCAGCTATTGGCCGAATTCTTGAAATTGTGAAAGAGCGAGAGGCCGTTGGTTATTCATTTGATACTGCCCAGGCAAGCTTTGAGCTTTTAGCCCGTCGTGAGCTGGGCGAGTTACCAACTTTTTTCGAAGTTAAAAGATACCGAGTGACTGTAGAAAGACGCAAAAACAAGTACAATAAATTGGTAAGTTTATCGGAGGCCGTTGTTGTCGTTAAGGTGGACGACGAAAAAAAACTTTCTGCTAGTGAAAGTATGGATGAAGTTGGTTCGGACCGAGGTCCTGTTAATGCTTTGTCAAAAGCTCTGACTAAAGATCTTGGAAGTTATCAAAAATTAATTAATGACATAAAATTAGTTGATTTCAAGGTTCGCATAACTCAGGGAGGAACAGAGGCTGTAACCCGTGTCGTTATTGATAGTGAAGATAAGAATGGAGTGCGCTGGTCAACTGTTGGGGTTTCACCCAATATTGTTGATGCTAGTTTCGAAGCGCTTTTGGATGCGATCAACTGGAAATTAGTCAGAGATACAAATACAAAAAGAAAATTTGTTATCACGCATTAGCGAATTTCTATATTGGAACGGGTTTTGGAATTATCGGATGACATAATTCAGTGCGCTAACTTAGTGAAACAGGGTGATTATGAGCGCTACAGAATCATAATGACCCTAGATCCAAAGTTGAGATCTGATTTATTTGTTTTAATGGCAGCAAATATAGAAATTTCTAGAGCTCCTTGGGTGAGTAGAGAAAGTTTAATTTCTGAAATTAGGTTGCGATGGTGGCTTGAAGCAATTGAAGAAATTGAGTCAGATAAAGCTGTCCGCAGGCACTTTGTGACATCGCCTTTAGAAGATATCTTGAGCCGGTCACAATCAAAATTAATCAAGGAAAACATAACGGCTCGTTCTTGGGATATAAATACTGATCCGCATCTAAATGAGAAAGAACTATTAAATTATATTGACTGCACTTCAGGCAATATTTGGGCAGTTGCTGCTGAACTTCTTGGTGGATCTCAAAAAATTGGTAGGCTTTTGGGTAATGCAATTGGTGTTGTTCAATATTGTAAAGCGAGCAAGAAATTTACTGAAAGGGGTAGGGCCCCGTTTCCGAAACCTGAGGAGGAAATTATTCAAAATTTTTTGCGATGGGGAAAAACTCAATTAGAAGAGGGCTTACTTGAAGTTGAAAAATTACAAAAGCCAAAGAGTGCTATCCGCAGATTTGTGTGGGATACCAGCTTTTATCTAAAACAGTTTTTAAGGAAACCAGACTATATAAAAACGTCTACAAAGCCTTACGATACAGTGAGATTTTTTCGGTTTTGGATTACATGTCTAAGATTTTGAAAGGTCCAGTTTAATATAAATTATGAGTTGATATAATTAGGGTTTTTATTTCTCATAAGCCAAACCAATGCTACTCCTGCGATCAAGAGCATCGGAAATATCGCTAGATTCACAGCTGTCCAACCTGTCAAATGATCCCCGCCAGTGCAGTTCATAAGCCCTCCTGATGAGAATGAAGCTACTGTTACACCACCAAAAACAAATAGGTCATTCATACCTTGGATCCTGCCACGTTCGGCTTCAGAATGGCTGTTTGTTAACAGCGTAGTTGAACCGATGAAGCCAAAGTTCCAACCTAATCCTATAAAAATAAGAGCTATAAAGAAGTTTTCTAGCTGAACTCCCGATAGTGCCACAATTCCAGCAAAAGCAAGAAAAAATAGTCCAACACACACAATTAATTCTTCGCCGTATCGGGTAATTAGATGTCCTGTAAAAAATGAGGGTAAAAACATTGCAATAACATGTGCTGAAACAACATTCGCTGCATCACTAGGAGAATATCCACAACCAACCACTGCTAAAGGAGTGGATGTCATAACTAAGTTCATCATTGCATAAGAAACCATGGCGCAAATCATTGCCACAGCGATACGAGGCGTAGATAAGAGTTGCTTATGAGATCGCTTATCTAGATCATATGTATTTTTTTTCTCAAGCTTTGGCACTTTTAAAAACAAAAATAAAAATGAACCTACAAAGTTTAAAATAACGACTGCGATGTATGTCCCAAGAAACGGAATTACCATAGCTTCTGCTGAGATTTTAACAATTTGCGGACCAATTATTGCAGAGGCTAATCCACCAGCCATCACGTAAGAAATAGCTTTGGGTCTAAAACTTTTAGTTGCGGTATCGGCTGCTGCAAATCGGTAAAAACCCTGTGCAGACATGTAAATACCTGTTAAAAAGCTTCCAAGCAGAAAAATATAAAAAGAGCCAGTCGCCAGACCGACGGCTCCGATGATGCCTCCAGTAAATCCACCTATTGCTCCGATAAAAAAACCAAATTTTCTTCCAAATTTTTGCATTAAATTTGATAGAGGAGAAGCTGTAATCATAGAGCCCAGCACAATCATTGAAATAGGAAGGGTTGCAAAGCAAGCGTTTGAGGCTAGAGACTGACCAGCTAATCCACCGACAGTAAAAATCATTGGCATCTGTGAACCAAGTATAGCTTGAGCGCATATCAAAACAGCAACGTTACGTTTCGCTAAATGATTATCACCTTTAGTAGACATAAACCGGCGGTACGCGTTTACAGTTTAATGTTCAAGGACTTATTAAAATAACAAACTGATTTATTAACGTGGTAAATTATTTTAAATTCAAAATTACAAAAGTTTTATAATAGTTTTTTGGATTGAGGTTCAAATGGATGAGCGCATAATAATATCTCAAGAATGTATTTCTGAGGGTTTGGCCACTTTAACAAAACTTGAACCCAAATTTAACCAAGCAATAAATACTGTTGAGGAAATTCCACTCAGAAGGAGTTCTGAAGGTTTCGAGCGTCTTTTGTCAACTATAGTATCGCAGCAACTTAGTGTAGCTGCGGCAGATGCAATTTGGAACAAACTAGAATTGGCTGGGTTGAATAAAATCCAAAAGATCAGAAAAGTATCAGATGAAGAACTGCGAGATGTTGGATTGAGTAAACAGAAAATAAAATATGTGAGGTCGTTAGCAAATGCTAAAATCAATTATAGATCTTTAAGAACTATGCCGACTTCGCAAGTTGTAAGTGAACTCACTCAAGTATCCGGAATAGGAAACTGGACTGCTGAGATTTATGCTATGTTTAGCTTAGGTCGAGCAGATGTTTTCGCTCCTGGAGATTTAGCTCTTCAAGAAGCAACACGTTCGCTATTTGATCTTCGAGAACGCCCAAGTGAGAAGGAATTAAGATCTATGGCTAAAGATTGGTCGCCTTGGCAAGCCGTTGCGGCTAGATTACTCTGGTCTTATTATAATCACCTAAAAAAAAGGGAGGGAATTCGTTGACCCGAATACTCAATTCTGAACGAAAAGGTGCACTCTCTGGATCGATCCGATCAGCAGTTGTTTTTCTTCACGGATATGGAGCAAATGGTGCTGACCTTTTAGGGCTCGCAGAGCCACTTTCTGAGCATTTACCTGATACTTTGTTTATTGCTCCTGATGCTCCCGAAAGCTGTGCTGGGTCTCCCTTTGGTTTTCAGTGGTTTCCCATTCCTTGGATTGACGGGTCTTCAGAAGAAGAAAGCATGCGAGGTATGGTAGCTGCAGCAAACGATCTAAATGCTTTTCTTGATGCGTTGATGGTTGACGAAGATTTATTACCGGAACAAGTTGTCTTATTTGGTTTTTCCCAGGGCACTATGCTCGCTCTGCACATAGTGCCTCGCCGCGAAGATGAGATTGCTGGATTGGTCGCCTTTTCAGGTAGGCTTTTAGAACCTGAGGCCCTAGTGGACGAAGTAAATTGTAAGCCGCCTATTTTATTAGTGCACGGGGACCAAGATGATGTAGTGCCTGTCCAATCTCTACCATCGGCTGTTGAAGGATTACAAAAAGCTGGTTTCAAAGATGTATTTGCTCACGTAATGAAAGATACAGGTCATGGCATTGCTCCCGATGGTTTATCAGTTGCTTTGGCGTTTATTCGAGATAAGCTTGGGTTTTTGTGATTGAGACTACAACATCATCTTTAAGACTGGCTACATGGAGAGGCTTGATACAATTTAAATACGATATATAGTATTTATGAGAGTTAATAAATCTTACAATAAAAATGATTGGGGGTCATTAAGTATGGGTGAGTTTATAGACGGTGAGTTATCGAAAGATCCGAGCACCTTAAAGCATCATCCGGCTTTAGTTTTAAACGCTGATTACAGACCTTTATCATACTATCCTTTGTCACTTTGGTGTTGGCAGGATGCAGTTAAAGCAGCTTACATGGAGCGTGTTGATATTGTTGCTCAGTACGATAAATTTGTTCACAGCCCTACGATAAAAATAAAAATACCTTCTGTTGTCGTTTTGAAAGATTATGTGAAGCCCCAAAAAAGCGTTGCATTTACAAGGTTTAACTTATTCTTACGTGATGAATTCAGATGCCAGTACTGTGGAAATCGGGCAGAATTAACATTTGACCATGTTATTCCTCGTGCTTCGGGCGGCACAACAAGATGGGATAATGTGGTAGCCGCGTGTAGCCCATGTAATCTTCGAAAAGGCTCTAAGTCTTTGGGACGGGCAGGGTTGCACCTGAGGCGAAAGCCGAGACAACCAACTGCTCCTGAATTGCAAAATTTAGGACGCAAATTTCCACCTAACTACCTTCACGACAGTTGGATGGATTTTCTATATTGGGATAGCGAATTAGATGCATAATCAAAATAATAGCTAATTCATTTTTGAGGTATTATATTACCCCATTTTTAAACTATTGATTTAAATATAAAAATTATTTCTTTTCTCCATTGACTATAGGTAGTTGGCTCAGTATCAACCTCCAAACTTTTTGTTTACATGACACAAAAGTAATAAAGAGGAAATTTTTTATGAAAACATTTTCTGCGACTCCTGCGGATATCGAAAAAAAGTGGATACTTATCGATGCCGAGGGATTAGTTTTAGGTAGATTAGCTTCTATAATAGCAAATCGATTAAGAGGGAAGCATAAGCCATCTTTCACCCCTCACATGGATTGTGGTGATAACGTAATTGTTATTAATGCAGATAAAGTTCAACTAACCGGCAACAAGCGTCAAGAAAATTACTATTGGCATACTGGGTATCCTGGTGGAATCAAATCACGAACTAAAGAGCAAATATTAGATGGTGATCACCCAGAAAGGGTTTTGACGTTAGCAGTGAAACGGATGTTGCCTAGTAATCGTTTAAGTCGAAGGATTATGACTAATTTGAGGGTCTATGCCGGCTCTGACCATCCTCACGAAGCACAAGCTCCAGAGATATTAGACGTAAAATCAATGAATTCTAAAAACACAAGGGTTGCATAAAATGGCAGAAAATATCAAAAGTTTGGAAGACTTAGAAACAGTTGCGACCTCTGCAGAAGCAATCGTTGAAACCACAATAGTTCGTGAACCAAAGCGCGATGACTTTGGCCGCTCTTATGCCACCGGTAAGAGAAAAGACGCAATTGCAAGAGTTTGGATAAAACCGGGTTCCGGTAAAGTAGTCGTCAACGGAAAAGAGATGAACTCGTATTTTGCACGCCCTGTTTTGCAAATGATCTTACGCCAGCCTTTTAAAGTAGCGGGGGTAGAAGACCAATTCGACGTGAATGCAACAGTGAAAGGTGGTGGTCTTTCGGGCCAGGCTGGAGCAGTAAAACATGGAATTTCAAAGGCGCTACAACTGTATGAACCCTCCCTACGCGGAGCGTTGAAATCTGCAGGGTTCCTTACACGTGATAGTCGAGTTGTTGAGCGTAAGAAATATGGTAAGAGAAAAGCCAGACGCTCTTTTCAGTTTTCTAAGCGTTAATACTTCATTTCGAAATTATACAACCAAAGAGAGCGTCTTCGAAAGTCGGCGCTTTTTTTTTAATCCAATAGGTAAAATAATACTAAGTTACGTTTACTTCTTTGGCTCTTCGTTTTCTTTCATGTGGATCTAAAAATCTTTTTCGCAAACGAATGCTTTTAGGCGTTACCTCAACCAACTCATCATTATCAATATATGCAATGGCTTCCTCTAGACTAAATTTTATGTGAGGGGTAAGGCGAACTGCTTCATCTGATCCAGAGGCCCGGACATTCGTCAATTTTTTACCTTTGAGTGGGTTAACTTCAAGATCATTTTCTCTGCTATGCTCTCCTATGATCATCCCCTCATAAACTTTGGTTTGTGGGCCTAAAAACATCCGACCTCTTTCTTCTAAATTCCAAAGCGCGTAGGCAACTGATTCACCATTTTCAATAGATATTAGAACTCCAGCTCTTCGACCTGGAATTGCACCTTTATGTTCTGCCCAACTGTGAAAAACACGATTTAATATCCCTGTACCTCTAGTATCAGTCAAAAACTCACCGTGATAACCTATCAAACCTCTCGATGGAACATGAGCTATTATTCTTGTTTTATTGGATCCTGATGGACGCATTTCAACAAGAGCCCCTTTTCGAGTTCCTGTTATTTTTTCAATAACCGCTCCAGAATACTCATCGTCAACATCAATAGTGACTTCTTCAATAGGCTCTAGGGTTTTTCCCATTTCGTCTTTTTGAGTAAGTACTTGTGGTCGAGAAACTGATAGTTCAAAACCCTCACGCCGCATATTTTCAATCAGTACTCCCATTTGCAACTCCCCACGTCCAGCGACTTCAAATGTATCACCGCCTGGAGTTTCGGAGATTTTTATTGCGACATTGCTTTCCGCCTCTTTTAGCAGTCTTTCTCTAATAACTCTGCTCTGTACTTTACTTCCTTCACGCCCAGCCAGGGGACTATCGTTTATTCCAAAGGTAACACTGATAGTTGGTGGGTCGATAGGAAGAGCTTCAATTGGTTCTTCCACAGCTAGCGCGCATAAAGTATCTGAAACAGTAGCTTTATTCATTCCAGCCATTGAAACAATATCGCCCGCGGTAGCTTCTTCAATGTCTTTCATTGATAAGCCTCTGAAAGCTAATATTTTTGTTACTCTGAACTGTTCAATTTTTTGTCCTATACGACTAAGTGCTTGAACAGTGGAACCTATCTTTATTTGCCCACTTTCTATTCTACCTGTTAAAATTCGGCCAACAAAAGGATCGTGGCCAAGCGTTGTTGAAAGCATTCTAAAATCTTCATTTTTTTTACTTAATTGTCCGGGGACAGGCACATGATTTATTACTAAGTCAAATAGGGCGCTCAGGTCTTTTCTAGGGCCAGTCAATTCATGATCGGCCCAGCCTGCCCGACCTGAGGCATACATATGGGGAAAGTCCAACTGATCTTCATTGGCATCTAATGAAGCAAACAAATCAAAGCACTCATCTAAAGCTCGATCAGGCTCAGCGTCAGATTTATCAACTTTGTTCAAAACAACTATTGGACGCAGTCCTAAATTTAAAGCCTTAGATGTTACAAATTTCGTTTGCGGCATTGGGCCTTCTGCTGCATCAACCAACAGAACAACGCCATCAACCATACTAAGGATGCGCTCAACTTCTCCACCGAAGTCGGCGTGACCAGGAGTATCTACAATATTTATTCGCGTTTCTTTCCACTCTACAGACGTTGCTTTGGCCAAGATCGTAATACCACGCTCGCGTTCTAGGTCATTGCTATCCATTACGCGCTCGGACACATTTTGGTTAGCCCGAAATGCGCCTGACTGTTTAAGTAGCTCGTCTACTAAGGTAGTTTTTCCGTGATCTACGTGTGCAATAATGGCAATATTACGAATATCCATATTGGAATACCTCTATAATTCACGGCGCGGCCTATAGGGTTTCTTCGGAGAATACCAGTAAATAAAATTAAAAATAAATATTCATTAATTTAGCAGTTTTGATTAGTGGTGTTGTGCTCATGCCAAATGAATATTAAATTCAGATCTAAGTTTTTTATCGATTATGGGATCAATTTTTTTTATAGCATTTTTTAAGATATTTTCTTTTTTCTCAATTGCCTTTTGAACTAAATTAGGTTTGCCAAGTTCAACCCATTCTTTGGGCGACGTTCTGTCTCCCAGAGATGGATAAATATACTCAGTTTGCATCAGGCTTAATGTTTGCTCTGAACCTAAAAAATGCCCTGGCCCCTCTAGGCACGTACTTCTAATAACATCCAGGCTAACGCTGTCTTCAGTGACTTCAATACCTCTAACGCAGCGCATCGCTTGCCCCAAGAGATCGTCTCCAATGATCAAGGATTCCAGGCAAAACCCTAAAAGTGAAGCATGCATTCCGGCCGCTTCATAAACCATGTTGAGGCCGGTGAGACCAGCCATAACGTTCGACATAGCCTGTTCCCAGCCGGCTTGCATATCTGGCATTTTTGCATCGGCAATTCCCGCTGCCGCTCCACCAGGCAAATCATAAAATCTATGCATTTGAGCGCATCCAGCTGTCAATAGTGCTTGTTCGCCACTGCCGCCCGACATGGCGCCAGTTCTCAAATCTGAAACAAAAGGCCATGTGCCAAAAATACAAGGATGGCCAGGCTTTATTGAATAGGCATAAACTAAACCGGCAAGACATTCTGCGACGGCTTGGACAATTGCTCCGGCAATTGGTGCAGGTGCTGTCGCGCCGGCTTGACCCGCACTCAACAGTAAAATTGGCATACCAGCCTCTATGCAAGCTTCCATTACCTGACAGCTTTCGGTCGCAAATTTCATTGGAGGTACAACAAAACAATTTGAGTTGGAAACAAATGGCCGCTCGCGCCAAGCTGCCTCACCCCCGGCTATTGTATGTAGCATTTTTATGGCATCGGAAACAAAGGATGGTTCAGTAAATGAGGTACCGACATGTTTTATTGTGCCAGCACAACACGCATAAACAGTGTTGTAGTCCATTTCCCTGTTGTCAACTATGTCTCTACAGACCATCGGACGTTGAAGAAAATGAATATTATCTAATTCGTTAACAATACAAGCAGCGTCAAAAAGGTCTTTAACTTTACTGTCACGATATTCATTATTGAGGACGTCTACGATATGAACCGCGGCGCCAGCTGTACCAAAATGAACGCGATTCCCCGATAAATCCAGATCATGTTTTTGATCTCGACCACACAAAATTACATTTCTATTTGCGGAGGCAAGTGCATCTTCTACAAGCGAACGGGGGTATCTTAAACGCCCATCATCACCCAAAATAGCTCCGGCTTTGACCATATTATCAATACCAGATTGTGGAGCATCCGCTAGACCGATAAACTCCAGAGCATCCAATGCCGCGTTATGTATTTTTTTTTCGCCCTCAGGAGATAAGGGGGAGTAAGATCCACCGAGCATACCAGCTTTAACTGGACGAAGATGTTCTGCTAGCGGAGCAGATCGTGCTGTTCTGCGTGCTGTTCGACCTCCGGAGCGGCGGGAAATAGAATTAGACATATTGATTTACCGTTATTCAAGTTAAAGTAGCGCTTTAAATATTAGTAAATTTAAGGTCGTCCGCGAGCTGCGCGTCCCCTTGTTGCTCCGATAGTTACTTTAACCAGTTGCACTTTAGATATTTGATTCTGCATGTTTTTTCTCATACTAAAATGGGACTTCAATCAATAAATAAAAGCTTGTCTGAATGCGACATCTTGTTTTGACGCAATTCAGAATTTTTTTATTATGATAAGTTTGCCAAGATATAGTCTGCCACCGTTTTGCCCAATATTTTATGTGCTTCTGGTTCAAAATGAACGCCATCGGTTTCACTAGTTTCTATAAAATCACCAGCATTAATTTTGTTAGCTTCGTACTTTTCAGCAAGTTGACTATAGAAATGATCTAGTGCAGCTGTTTTTTCTTTTGCATTGAAAAAAATTTTTTCTAAAGCGTTTTGCTCCTTAACTTGCGGAGGAGTAATAATTAGGATTTCAAAATTGTTATGTTTGCGCTGCATGTCAGGCGTATTGGCGATATTCAAAAGACTAGCTAATCCCGACGCGATTTGTGTTGCCTCTAATCCGAACTGAATTTTGCTATCGTTTGTTCCAAGCATGATTACCAGTAAATCAATTGGTCCATGGCTATCTAATGCGATTTTTAAACCAAGTTGCCCATTCATATGATCGCCCATTTCTGGATCGGGCAGGGAGGTAGTTCTTCCTGGAAGGCCTTCCTCTATAACTTTCCAGTCTGGATTTAAATAATTTTGCATTATCATTGGCCAACGGATATTTTCTCCGTATCGAACACTATTTCCGTCTCTTAAAAGCATCGGGGGTGTGCCAAATGTATTACTATCCCCAAATGCCAAAATTTTTTTAGTCATTTTTTAAACTTTCAATTTGAAAAACTGAAAAATAATTTCCTTATTTTCGATAAATTCTAAGAAATAAAGATACATTTCAATTAGTTTATCAATGATTTTTATCTTTGAGATTTTGGGATTAATTGTAAATGTTCCATTGACAAGTAAAAAAAAAATAAACATAAGCCGCGGATAACATTAATTTAACAACGCCATCAGGCGCGCTGTTCCCGGCGGTTCAACCAAAACACATTTGTGGCCAAAGAACGCGATTATTTAGGAATATAGATATGTTTGCTGTCGTGAAAACAGGCGGAAAGCAGTATAAAGTTCAGACAGGCGATATTTTGCGTGTTGAGAGACTAGCCGCAAACGCCGGTGACAAGGTACAATTCAATCAAATATTGATGCTTGGTGGAGATAAAACTGTTGTAGGCTCTCCCTTGGTTGCTGGAGCAGCCGTACAAGCGGATGTGATTGACCAGATTAAAGGTGAAAAAACTATAAAGTTTGTAAAGCGTAGACGAAAACACAGTTCAAAGCGAACTCGTGGGCATCGTCAATACTTAACGCTAGTTCGGGTTACAGACATTTTGGCTACTGGTGCAGATAAATCGAAAGTGCAGGAAGCCATTGGTTCGGGGTCGGTCGAATTTAAATTTGTTGAAAGTGTGAAACCAAAAAAATCAGCTGATTTGAAAACAAAAATAGAAAAATCTCCCAAGAAACCAGTTAAAAAAGAGGCTAAACCAGCCAAGGAGGTTAAGCCTGAGAAAGAAGCAAAAGCTAGAAAGTCGGCGCCGGCTAAAGAGAAAAAGGTAACGACTACAGTTTCTGATGATTTGAAACAGTTATCGGGTGTTGGTCCTGCGCTTGAGAAAAAACTGCACGCCGCTGGCGTCAAAAGTTTTGAGCAAATAGCCGCTTGGTCTGCAAAAGACGTAGAGGCGATTAACGAGAAAATTTCGTCGAAAGGCCGCGTTGAAAAAGAAGGCTGGATCGATCAAGCTAAAGAAAAGCTTAAGGGATAAGGAGAACTAGGTATGGCACATAAAAAAGCTGGAGGTTCATCACGAAATGGACGTGACTCAGCAGGTAGAAGACTTGGTGTGAAAATCTTCGGAGGCCAGTCTGCTATCCCAGGTAACATCATCGTTCGTCAGCGAGGTACTAAAATGTGGCCAGGAGAGGGCGTTGGGATGGGCAAAGATCACACTATCTTTGCAACAGTTGAGGGTAATGTGAAGTTTCATAAAGGATTGAAAAACCGCACATTTATTTCAGTTTTACCTTCTAGCAAAGCCGCTGAATAAGCTATTAAAATATTAATTTTATAGAGGCTCGGCATACTTGCCGAGCCTTTTTATTTAGGGTCTGAAAAATTTAATGGTAATGTCTTTATTTCATTTTTTACTATTTGCCTTCAGTCAAATTGCTACTCCAGGGCCAGCAAATATGATTATGCTATCTACTGGCGCAAAGTATGGTTTTCGTAATGCACTCCCTTTTGTATTTGGCGTAATTGTCGGAAAACAAATAATAATTTGGCCGATTGGTTTTGGCTTGATGCTGCTAAATAAAGACCATCCTTATATTTTTATTTTTTTTAAGTATATTTCTGCTGGGTATATTTTATGGTTAGCTTGGCGTATAGCCAATATGCGTATATCAGCAAAAACGTCTGATAGACCTGCACCTGGTTTTCTTTCTGGTCTCATAGTACATCCCCTGAATCCAAAAGCTTGGGCCTTAATAACAACAGGTTTCACTAATTTTGTAGATCCAATAAGTCCCGTTCTTTATTCTACCGCAACTGTCGCTTTTTGTTTATTTGGTGTTCAGGTCGTTTGCCATCCCATTTGGACCCTCTTTGGTGAAAGAATAGCAATATTGGTGAGTGGGTCAGTATACGAGCGGTATCTAATGCTATTTTTTGCAGGGCTTACAGTAATTTTTGTTAGCCTTGCGATTGCGAGCTCATAATTTAAAATTTTGTTTGATTCACGAATAATTTCGTTGAGCGGTTTAAACGAAAACCTTGAGACATTGCAATAAAAGGTTTATCGCGGGGAAAAGATATGAAAGTCGCTCTATGAAGTTTTTGGATCTAGTCAAAGTATACATCCGTTCAGGCTCTGGAGGGGCGGGTTCGGTTAGTTTTCGGCGTGAGAAAAATATAGAATTTGGCGGACCTGATGGAGGTAACGGGGGGCATGGTGGTTCTGTTTGGGTAGAAGCTGTGGGAGGCTTGAATACACTCATTGACTTCCGTTATCAACAACACTTCTTTGCTGACAATGGAAAGAGCGGTATGGGAAAGCAACGTTCTGGACCCCATGGAAATGATAAAGTTTTGAAGGTGCCAGTCGGAACAGAAATTCTAGATGAAGATCAAGAAACTTTGTTAGCTGATTTAACCGAAGTGGGAAGTCGTGCTTTATTAGCTGAGGGAGGCAACGGTGGATTTGGAAACTTACATTTCAAATCATCGACTAACCAAGCCCCAAGGAAGGCCAACCCAGGCCAAGAAGGTGTTGAGAGAACAATTTGGTTGCGACTAAAATTAATTGCTGATGTTGGATTGCTTGGTATGCCAAATGCTGGGAAATCCACGTTTCTTTCAGCAACATCTAATGCGCGTCCCAAAATAGCAGATTATCCTTTCACAACACTCTATCCGAATTTGGGAGTGGTAGGCATCGACTCCATTGAATTTGTCGTTGCCGATATACCAGGTCTGATTGAGGGAGCCCATTTAGGACATGGGTTGGGTGATCTTTTCCTTGGGCACGTGGAGCGTTGTTCGGTATTAGTACATATTATAGATATTACAAATGATGATTTTATAAATAATTTCAGCATTATAATGGAAGAAGTTAATCAATATGGAAATGCTCTGTCAGATAAGCCTCGTATAACAGTATTGAACAAAATAGATGCCTTCAGTGAAGATGAAAGAAAATTATATAAAGAACAACTGGTAAAAATTATTGACGAACCAGTATTTATGATTTCCGCTGTAAGCGGAGAAGGAATTGAAAATCTGCTTAGAGCAATTCGTATTGCAGTCGATAAGGGAAAAGTCCCAGATGTAGAGGAAGAGCAAGGGTCGTTAGAATGGCATCCTTAACTAAAGCGAAACGTATTGTAATAAAAGTGGGCTCAACTCTCTTGGTGGATAAAAACTCTGGAGATTTGAACTTAACTTGGCTTGAGTCGTTGGCTTCGGATGTGTCTTTACTTAAATCTAGGGGTATCGATCTTGTGTTAGTGTCTTCTGGCTCTATTGCTCTTGGACGAGGAATTCTTGGATTACAGGATGCTGAGCTTTCTTTAGAGAATAGTCAGGCCTCGGCTGCAGTTGGTCAAATTAGGTTGGCCCGTGCATATGAGGAAGTACTAGCGCCATTCTTTGTTAAGACTGCACAAATATTAGTTACCTTAGAGGATAGCTCTAGTCGCAGAAGATATCTAAACACAAGGGCTACTATGGAAAGGCTACTAACTTTTGGTGTTGTGCCGATAGTTAACGAAAATGATACTGTTGCTACCGATGAAATACGTTATGGAGACAACGATAGGTTGGCTGCCCAGATTGCGGCGACTGTTAGTGCTGATAACTTAATCTTATTATCCGATGTTGATGGTTTGTATTCGAGTAATCCTTTAACAAATCCAGATGCAAAAAGATTAGATATTATTAAAGAAATAACCCCTGAAATCGAGGAAATGGCAGGCGAAGGCGTTTCGGGTATTTCTAAGGGTGGAATGATAACAAAACTTATGGCGGCTCGAACAGCTACGCAGGCTGGTTGCGCTATGGTAATTACCAAAGGGGACGTTCCCAATCCGATAACGGAGCTTGAGAACGGAGCAAATTGCACTTGGTTTAAGCCGAATGTAGATCCACAAACCGCCAGAAAAAGATGGATTTCATCCCAGAAGTCTGTTGGTAAATTGATCATTGATCAGGGCGCTGTGACTGCTTTAATAGATGGAAAGAGCCTGCTTCCTATTGGCGTAACCAGTATTGAGGGTAATTTTTCAAGAGGAGATATTGTGAGTATTTATTCAGTCAGTGGACGTGAATTGGCGAAAGGTATATGTGCATATCCTGCAGTAGAAGCAAAATTAATTATTGGCCAAAATAGTAATGAAATAGAAGCCATTCTTGGTTATGCTGGTAGGGCTGCAGTTGTTCACCGAGACGATTTAGCATTTTAAGGTTGGTTATGTCAGACATACATTCTCTAGTTGTTGATATAGGTAGAAAAGCTCGAGAAGCATCTCGGAGACTAGCTGTTGCATCTAGTCTGCAAAAAAAAGATGCGTTAAATTTTGGTGCAGACTCAATCAGGGAAAACACTGCAAAGATATTAGAACAAAATAAAAAAGACCTTGATTTTGGAGTGTCCAAAGGCTTGTCAAATGCTTTGATGGATCGATTGCTTTTAAATGAAGAGAGAATAGGTTCAATGATTAATGGTCTGCAAGCGATTGCCAATCAAGACGATCCTATTGGTGAAATTATGCAGGCATGGAGACGCCCAAATGGTCTTGAAATTAAAAGAGTTCGTACGCCCTTAGGGGTAATTGGCGTAATATATGAAAGTCGTCCAAACGTAACTGCTGACGCGGGTGCCCTTTGTTTAAAAGCAGGAAATGCAGTAATTTTGCGAGGGGGTTCTGAAAGCTATAACAGTTCCATTGCCATACATAATTGTCTGCAAGAAGGCTTGTCAAAGGCGAATTTACCTAAGAACTCTATTCAGCTTATCCCTACGAAAGACAGGGCTGCGGTTGCGAGCCTTCTAAAATTGACTGAGTATATTGATGTTATTGTGCCTAGAGGCGGTAAAAGTCTGGTTGGGCTGGTCCAATCGGAGGCAAGAGTTCCGGTATTTGCGCACCTAGAGGGAATTGTTCACATATATCTAGATAAAACTGCGGATCCAAGAAAAGCATTTGATGTGATTTTGAACTCAAAAACGAGGCGCACCGGAATCTGTGGTGCTGCAGAATGCCTATTAATCAACAAAGATATACTAAACGGCTTGGGTTCTGATATCGTTAAAATGCTTCTTGATTCTGGAGTAGAGGTAAGAGCTGACAAAGAGGTAGCTAAAATACCGGGAACAGTCGCAGCTAATAAAGATGATTGGGGTAATGAATTTTTAGATAGCAAAATAGCAGTTAGAGCCGTGGCTGATCTGGACGAAGCAATAAATCATATTCAAAACTACAGTTCGAGTCATACAGATTGTATAATCACAGAAAATTTAGAGGCTCGAGATGAATTCTTTACTCAGCTAGACAGCGCAATTTTAATGCATAACGCTTCAACACAATTTGCTGATGGTGGAGAGTTTGGTATGGGAGCAGAAATAGGCATTGCAACTGGAAAGTTGCATGCAAGAGGGCCCGTTGGGACTGTTCAATTAACTTCATTTCAGTATCTCGTCGAAGGGCAGGGAACGATCAGAAAGTAAGTGTCTTTTTAATTTTTTGATTAACTAGTTCAAGTAAAGGAGACAAGTTTGGATGATTTAAACCCATTTTTAGAACCTGGGATGTATGTGCGTCACCCAACTGAAAGAGATTGGGGTGTTGGGCAGGTTCAATCATCGATCAAAGGAAAAGTAACAGTGAACTTTGAAGAAAATGGTAAAGTTGTAATCGATGGAACACGCATTAGTTTAGAAATTGTTTCGAATTAATCTATAATCTTCATTCTATTTATCATTGCACTATAAATTTAAAATTATTAACTGAGATCGATGCTTCAACATACTCCAAAATTTAGAACGAAAATTGCTGACAGTCCATGTGAGTTTATAGCCGCACAGAAATTGCGTTATCGTATCTTTGTTCGGGAGTTAGGCGGAGGTGGAGATTTGGTTGATCATGATTCTGGCCTTGAACGAGATCGTTTTGATCCTTATTTTGATCACATCCTTCTGTTTGATGATGCTCGAAAAAATAACCCCATTATAGGCGTTTACAGGGTTATGACTTGCGAGAAAGCTTTTGAACTTGGAGAATTTTATAGTGATGAAGAGTATGATCTGTCGATGCTGCGTCAATCTGGTAAAAAGCTACTAGAGTTGGGTCGATCATGTTTGGAATATGATTACAGAGGGGGAACTGCTTTAGCTTATTTATGGCAGGCAGTAGCAAACTATGCACTAGAGCGGAAAGTAGAAATTCTATTTGGCGTGGCTAGCTTTCATGGGACAGATGTATCGGAATTGGCTGAACCATTAAGTTTATTGCATCATCAGTATTTGGCTGATGAAAAATTAAGGCCAGTTGCAAAAAAACCGTTCAATCAGAAAATGAACATTTTAGAACCAGATGTAATTGATCGAAAATTGGCTGTTTTAAAAATGCCTGCTTTGATAAAAAGTTATATAAAGCTTGGGGGGAAAGTCGGTTTAGATGCCTACGTAGATCATAAATTCAATACCACAGACGTATGCTTGATCATGGATACTTCTTTGGTTGATCAAAAAAGAAAAAGATTTTTTACCAAAGGAGACCTTACTTGACTACCACCTGGATAAGTGAAGAAGGTGAGCCAATCGATAAAAAAATTTCAATTTTTGGATGGATGCGGGTATTTAGTCGCGGTAGCGCAATCATATTTATTATATTATTTGGCCTAATTTTAAAATTTGTACTTAGGCTTTTTGAAAAGCCACTATTTGGCGATAGGCGACCAGTGACCCCGTACATAACAGTTTTGGTTAGCAAGATTTCCCTTTGGCTGTTGTCCATCCCAGTTACGCGTTGTGGTGCTCCTCTTTTACAGCCTGGTGCCTTCGTTGCTAATCATACTTCCTGGCTAGATATATTTGCCTTAAATTCTGGTCAGAGCCTCTATTTCGTTTCAAAATCAGAAGTATCCAAATGGCCTGTTATAGGATTGCTAGCCAAAGCAACGGGAACTTTATTTATTCGCCGAGAGTCAAAAGAGGCTGTTGCCCAGAAAAAACTATTTGGGCAAAGAATAAAAATGGGCCATAGGCTTTTATTTTTTCCTGAGGGCACATCTACTGACGGTATGAGAGTGTTACCTTTTAAATCGGCTTTATTTCAGGCTTTTTTTGATTTAGGATCGAATTCACCGTGTTACATCCAACCAGTAACCGTAACTTACTTTGCTCCTAAAAATGAAGATCCTAGGTTCTATGGTTGGTGGGGTGATATGTCATTTGCGGTACATCTGTTAAAAACAATCGCTTCAAGGAGGCAAGGTAGCATAGAGGTTCGATACCATGAACCTTTATTGGTTTCTAATTTTGCCAAAAGAAAAGAGCTTGCGGCAGCGGCAGAGAAAATAGTTAGATCTGCACATATTTTTGCAGTCTCTAATCTGAAAAACCAAGCAAGTGATTAAGCTCATTTAAAGGATTATTCGCTTTCCATATCTCATTTCCAAAAGCCAAAAAATCTGTTGCTTTTTCTAGATCATTTACAACTTTTTTATTGAGGCCTCCTTCTGATATTACTGGGGTTTCTATCATTGTGCTCCACCACACAAACAAATCAGGGTTTGCAATAGTACCATCTTTAAGGGTTGTATTACTCAGTGGTCCAAAACTTATATAGTCAGCCCCAGCTTCTCCTGCCGTTATCCCGTTATGTTTTGAATTCCCGCAGAAAGCACCAACAATTGCCTCTTTTCCCAAATTTTCACGTGCTTTTCGAACATTTCTTGCTCCGTCTGACAAGTGTACCCCATCCAGTCCATGTTTTTGCACAAATAAAAAATGATCTTCGATAACAATCGCAACATCTCTAGAATGACAAATATTTCTTATAACATCAGCAGTTTTTGCAATAGTATTTTCTTCTTGAGTAGAGAGCGCCAATCTAAAACAAGAGATCTCAATTGAATCCAGTATAGGTTTTAAATCTTCGGAAAATCTTTCGATTTCGAATTCAGCTGGACTAATAATATAAAGTTTAGGCTGCTCTGATTTTATCATTTCCAAAAGCCAATTTAGTGATTAACTAAGCAGTAAACCCAAAAACAAAATTAACCAATATCAACAAACAAATTTTTATATTTGGGTCTGGAAAAAAATTTATTGATCGATTTGAAGGAATTAAAGGTGCCATTAGAGAAGAAACAACCGTGTTTTATTTTGGTAAATCCGCAAATGGGAGAAAATATAGGCGCTTCAGCTCGTGGAATGTGGAATTTTGGTTTAGAGCGTATGCGGATCGTTTCACCAAGGGATGGTTGGCCCAATCAAAAAGCGGTGGCTATGGCAAGTGGCGCAGGTCGATTATTAGACGAAGCATTGATTTTTCCGACTTTTAATGATGCCATAGCTGACCAAAATTTCGTTTTTGCTACTACAGCCAGACCGAGGGATTTAATAAAACCAATATACTCTCCCAAGGAGGCGATCAAACTTGCTTCTAGTAAAATATCCAAGGGGCAAAATGTAGGGTTTGCGTTTGGCCCTGAAAGATCAGGCCTTGAGAATTCAGACATCATTAAAGCTAACGCAATTGTGTCTGTTCCAGTAAATGAACAGTTCCCATCGCTGAACTTGGCTCAATGCATTCTTTTATTAGCTTATGAGTGGATGCTTAAATCTACGAACCTAAGTAGTGATAAATCAAACTCAGAGGGATCAGATATGGTTCCTTTAATGAAGGTGGAAAAGCTTTCTCAGTATTTTGAACATGCATTAGAAAACTCTGGCTTTTTTTATCCTGAAGATAAAGCAGAAAGTATGAAAGCTAATTTTAGAAATATGTGGTCTCGAATGCCTTTAACTAACTCGGATGTGCAAATTTTCTATGGTATGCTAAGACAATTGCTTAGAACAAATAAAAAAAGTTGAGATCATATATATTTTTACTAGTTGTAAATTATAGAGGGTTCGTTGCAGGTAAGTACTGCGGGAAGCGTTGTGGTAAATAATTATGAGTAAAAAAAGAGCTATTTTTCAAGAGGTTTCGGATAGCGAAAAACCAATTGCAAGCAATAGTGTTGGAATAATTGAGAAAAACTCCAATGAGAAAATAAAAAATACAATTCAGTTATGGTTGAAAACCCTATTTTTTCTTATTGTTTTAATTATATTAGTAGGTGGTTTAACACGCCTAACAGACAGTGGACTATCAATAACTGAGTGGAAACCTATCACTGGTGCATTACCGCCATTTTCGGCAGAAAGTTGGGCGGCTGAGTTTAACAAATATAAACAAATCCCAGAGTATAAATTACAAAACGATGGCATGAGCTTAAGTGAGTTTAAATTTATTTACTGGTGGGAGTGGGGCCATCGGCAGCTTGGCCGTGTTATTGGCTTAGTTTGGTTTTTTGGGTTTATTTCCTTATTATCATTTGGAAAAATCCAGAAACCTTGGCGGCTAAGATTGTTACTTATAGGTGTTTTAATAGGTGTTCAGGCAACAATCGGTTGGTGGATGGTTTCAAGCGGGTTGACCGGTACTGTGTTAGATGTAGCTAGTTATCGACTCGCGACACATTTAGGGCTCGCATTCATTATTCTTGGATACATAATGTGGTTTGTTCTTCTGTTAGGTAGAAGCGAAACTTTCTTACTGCAAGCGCGTAGAAATGCAGAACCAAAATTTATGTTGCTATCGACGGGTTTATTACATTTAACGTTTTTACAAATTCTATTTGGAGCTCTGGTAGCTGGAATTGATGCCGGCAGATCATATACTGATTGGCCTTTGATGGCAGGTCAATTTTTTCCACCAGATTTGTTTTATTTGAACCCTTGGTGGAGGAACTTTTTTGAGGATCCTGGCTTAGTGCAATTTGTTCATCGAGTTAGTGGTTATGTTCTATTTATTTTTTGCGTCTATAGTTGGTCAAGTATCAGAAAATCGGGGAATGAAAGTTTAAAGTTTGCCTTTAATCTAATTTTTGCAATTGCTTTTTTCCAAATGGTTGTGGGAATAGTTACGGTAATGTATGCTGCTCCATGGGAGATTGCCATCGTTCACCAGTTTGGCGCAATATTACTTTGGGTTTCTGTCTTGAGGGCGAGGTTTATCACTAAATATCCGCCAAACAACGCCTTATCAAAGTAGTCAATTTTGTTTGTTTAAAGATTATTAGTCTTGGTGACCTTCTTCTGCATCATCACCCTGATCTGCGATCCAAGCTACTGATACAACTTCCTCATTTTCTTTAGTATCAAATACTTTGACACCACCAGCGCTTCTAGATCTAAAAGAGATACCCTCTACGGGAACTCGAATTGATTGACCGTTTGAAGTTGCCAACATTATTTGATCCTCAAGCTCTACGGGAAAACTTGCAACAATAGCTCCGCCCCGCATCGTTTTATCCATTGCTGCGACACCCATCCCCCCTCGGCCTCTCACGGGGTAGTCGTGGCTCGATGAAAGTTTACCTGCCCCACCAGAAGTGATCGTGAGTATTAAGTTTTCAGAAGCTGACATTTCTGCGTAACGTTCAGGTGAGATGGTTGCATTTTCATTTACATCATCTTCATCTGAATTTATTTCCTCATCAATTAATCCAGATACTGCACGACGCATCTTTAAATAAGCCGATCTTTCATCTGGTGTTGCAATAAAATGTCTAATCACCGACATTGAGACGACTTTATCTTGACCTAAGAGTTTGATTCCTCGAACACCAGTTGATTTTCGGCCTTTGAATACTCTTACGGCAGTGGTTGAAAAGCGAATTGCTCTTCCAGAATCCGTAAAAAGCATTACATCCTCCTCTTCTCCAGCTATACGAGCATTTACCAGTTCAGTACCTTCCTTCAAATCCATGGCTATTTTTCCATTAGATCGAACATTGGTAAAATCGGAAAGAGCGTTTCTTCTTATATCTCCAGCAGAAGTGGCAAAGACAATTTGCAAATTATCCCATTCTCTCTCTTCAACATCGACTGGCATTATTGCAGCTATCGAAACACCCACGGGAATTGGTAAAATGTTTACTATGGCTTTCCCTTTGGCGGTTCTGCCACCCAAGGGTAGTCTCCATGTCTTGAGTTTATAAGCCATACCGTCTGTTGTAAAAAATAGTAACTGAGTGTGGGTATTTGCAACGAATAGTGTCGTTACGACATCTTCGTCCTTCGTTTGCATGCCTGCTAGACCTTTACCACCGCGACGTTGTGCTCGAAAATCGATGAGTGGTGTGCGTTTAATATATCCTCCGGAAGTTACAGTTACGACCATGTCTTCGCGCTCAATTAGGTCTTCGTCCTCCATATCGCCAGACCACTCTACGATCTCCGTTCTTCGAGGAACTGCGAACTGTTCTTTTACTTCTTTCAATTCATTCCTAATGATTTCCATGATTTTCTCACGAGAACCCAAAACCCCTAAGTATTCTTTGATTTTTACTGAAAGCGTTTTTAACTCTTCTGTGACCTCTTTTACGCCAATTTGTGTTAGGCGTTGTAACCTTAATTCTAATATTGCTCTCGCTTGAGTTTCAGAAAGATTATAGGTATCATCTTTATTTATTGTATGGGTTGGGTCATCAATAAGTTTTATGTATTCAGAAATTGATCCAGCCGGCCAACGTCGCTGCATAAGTTTTTCACGAGCTTCGGCGGCATCAGAAGATGAACGTATAGTTGCAACCACTTCATCAACATTGGTAACTGCTACAGCGAGACCACAAAGAATATGTGAGCGTTCACGGGCTTTCCGCAATTCGAAAGCTGTTCTTCGAGCGACAACAATTTCTCTGAAGTCGATAAAGTTCTTTAAAAATGAACGCAGTGTTAATTGCTCTGGTCTGCCCCCATTTAAAGCTAACATGTTACAGCCGAAAGAGGTTTGCATGGGAGTAAATCGATAGAGTTGATTTAAAACAACCTCAGCAGTTGCATCTCTTTTTAATTCGACAACAACCCTTACGCCATTCCTGTCACTCTCATCTTGTACATGTGAAATTCCTTCTACTTTTTTATCGCGCACCTGCTCAGCAATTTTTTCTATCATAGAAGATTTGTTAACTTGATATGGGATTTCTTGAATTATAATGGCATATCGATCTTTTCTAAGCTCTTCAATTTTAGTTTTAGCCCGAATTATAACGCTACCTCGACCCTCAATATAGGCCTTGCGAGCGCCTGATCGACCCAACATCATCCCGCCAGTTGGGAAATCTGGACCAGGCACATACTGTATTAAATCTTCCGAGCTCAAATCAGGAGCTTGTATTAGAGCTAGTGTCGCATCAACAACCTCACCAAGATTGTGCGGAGGAATATTTGTTGCCATCCCTACAGCAATTCCTCCCGCTCCATTAACCAACATATTCGGAAAGCGGGCCGGGAGGACTGAAGGTTCTCGATCCTTTCCATCATAATTGTCCTGAAAGTCAACGGTGTCTTTATCTATGTCACTTAATAGGAAGGCTGCAGGTTTATCCATTCGCACTTCTGTATACCTCATGGCCGCAGGATTATCCCCATCCATAGACCCAAAATTTCCTTGCCCGTCTAGCAAGGGCAAAGACATGGAAAACGGCTGAGCCATTCTGACCAAAGCATCATAAATTGCACTGTCGCCGTGCGGGTGATATTTACCCATAACATCGCCTACAGGCCTCGCAGATTTTCGATATGATTTTTCATGGGTGTTGCCTGTCTCGTGCATTGCATACAAAATTCGACGATGCACGGGCTTTAATCCGTCCCTTAAATCTGGTATCGCCCTACTTACAATAACGCTCATTGCATAATCTAAGTAGGAAGTTTTTAGCTCTTTTGTTATCGAGATTGATGGACCGTCGTATGGCTTGCGCTCAACAATGCGTGATCCACCTTCTTCTGATTTATCTTCTGAGTCGCTCAAGGTTACGCACCTATCTGAAAATACTATATTTTGTTAGTTTTATTATAGCAGAGCATGTATGTTGTGCGCAATGAAAGACTTTAGATAATTCTTAAAATTCACTCTTTGTGAAAAAGGCAGCAAATTTTCGGTTTTAACGGTACTAGAACCTTAGCTTTGTATATTTGCTACCCTCCAATGTAGCCCCTACTTTTAATCCTGATTGGCCAAATACTAAAGCAATGACAGGGGATAGGGTTGTTAGTGTTTCGACTTTCAGTGACTCGCTAATGGTTGGCGTAATGTATTCCAAATCTCCGCCCGCTGAAAAACCCATTGAGTATTCAAATTGAGTTAGTGCCGCATCTGTCATGAAAAACAGTACGTGTGCATATTGCTGGGCGCCTAATTGGATTCCTGTATTCGCAGAAATTGATGAGTAATAGTTCTTAACTGAGCCATTTACCACAAGTGCGCCACGACCATAGCCTGCTCCAACGCCAAATCCGGCTTCTGTCACAAGCGGCATTATCAATAATCCGGATGCTTTTGCTGCTAATTGCCTGCTGTACGGATATTCTAGATACATCTGCTCTATTGTTTTAAAAACTCTTGCATCAATTTGAGCAGCCGCTTTGGGAGTATTCAAAGGGTTAGATATTTTTGGGATACTACATGATGATAAGAAAATTGTTAGTAATAGGGCTATTGAAAGGAATTTAAAAATAATTTTCATTGGAGATCACTTGGTTTTGTCTATTTTAATAATTTTGCTGCTTCGGGGGCAAAGTAAGTTAGTATTCCGTCACATCCAGAACGCTTGAATGCCATTAAGCTTTCGATGATGATTTTATTTCGATCAAGCCATCCTTTTTCAAAGGCTGCGGATAACATCGAATATTCGCCACTAACTTGATATGCAAAAGTGGGAGCTCCAAATGTATCCTTTACCCTTCTACAGATATCAAGATAGGGCATCCCAGGTTTTATCATTACCATGTCCGCGCCTTCTTTAAGGTCTCTCGCTACCAATCGAAGCGCTTCATTAGAATTTGCTATATCCATTTGATATGTTTTTTTATCACCGGTAAGAGTGCCAGATGCTCCGACGGCATCTCGAAAAGGCCCGTAAAAACTGCTAGAATACTTTGCCGCGTATGACATTATACTCACTTCAGAGTGTCCATTTTTCTCCAAAGCTGACCTAATTGCCCCAATGCGGCCATCCATCATGTCAGATGGCCCTATCACATCAACGCCCGCTTCTGCTTGTGAAAGGGCTTGTTTGACCAATGCCTCTATTGTTTTATCATTCACAATTTTTCCATTTTCGACGAAACCATCGTGTCCATTAATATTATATGGATCTAAGGCCACATCTGACATGACAACAAGCTCTGGAATTTCATTTTTAATGGCTCTGGTCGCTTTATTTGATAAATTATCTGGGTTCCATGCCTCGGCGCAATCTTCTGTTTTTAATGACTGTTCTGTGTATGGGAAAAGACAGATAGCTGGTATTCCCAAATCAAAAGCCTCAGAAGCGGCGCTTACAAGGAGGTCAATACTTCTTCTTTTCACTCCTGGCATTGAAGGCACATCTTGTTCAATATTATTGCCGTCACAGATAAAAACGGGCCATATGAAGTCATTTGCACTAACGCTTGTTTCACTTACCAAATTGCGTATTTTTTCGTTTTTTCTAGTACGCCTAAACCGCAAAGATGGAAATTTTTGATCGATAAAATTCATAGTAAAAACAATCTTTTTGAACAGCTTTACATGAATTCGACATGACCTCAAGTATTTGTGTAAGTGTGTTCTTGTAGTTTCGCTAGCCTAGACTAAATAATTGTTTGGTTAATTTAATTTAGTGATTAATTAATGTTTTTTTTTTCAATAGATGCTTATTCAAGCATATGGTTCTGGGCGCTATTAATTATCGCGTGGTTAATCTCGATAGATAAGTTCTCGGTACATAGCCACCACAAATGGATTTTGGCCTCAAATAGCGGTGCAACGCAACAGAGAGAGATACTCAGATCTTTTTACTTGAAGGCGGACTATCTAGGTAAATACAGAAATAATAGCTTAATACTTTTCCCAGTTTGTTTTTTTTCGTTCTTTATCGTTAATTGGATAGTCGTGGCTTTTTTCTATTCTGTCGAGTTTCTTCAAGCCGCTTTTTTGCTTTTTTGGCCGTTTATCATTTGCATTATCTTGCGTCTCTGTCTCCGCCAGTCTATTGGATCAATGGATGAGGTATCGTTTAAAGATGTCTTTATTAAAGTTAAGCTATTTAGACGTGTTGCTGTAGTAATCGCATCAGTATCGCTTCTGAGTAGCATTAAATGGGGTTCCTATTTTAACCTAAAAACTATCTTTTTTTAACTTGAGTAATTTTTTCACTTGTTAGCTATAAAATGATCGACAATTTATTAAAAATGGGTGGGGCTCCTGAGGGGTATGATGCGGCCTTAATTGTAAAAGAATTTGAAAAATCTGGCACTTGTTTGCTCCACGTTGCTCGAGACGATAAGCGAATGGCGGCAGTTAAAGATGCTTTGAACTTCTTTGCCCCAGATATTCCGATAAAAATATTTCCAAGTTGGGATTGTTTACCATACGACCGTATCTCTCCAAATTCAGAGATATCTTCACGTCGGTTATCCCTTTTAACTGATTTAGCCAAGAACTCATCTTCGAAATATATTATCTTAACCACGTTTAACGCGGCAACTCAAAGAGTTCCAAATAGATCCATTCTCTCATCTGCAACATTTCAAGCAGATGTAGGAAAAAATATAGATATAAATCTACTGTATTCTTTTCTTAGTAAAATGGGGTTTTCTAAAACGTCCACCGTTTCTGAGCCTGGAGATTATGCCGTCAGAGGTGGAATTATAGATATATTTGCACCAGGGGAGGTTGGAGCCGTCAGGCTCGATTTATTTGGTGACGTTTTAGATGATATTCGTCAGTTTGACCCCATTTCTCAGAGAACAGTCTCAAAAATATCCAATATAAGGCTTGCTCCTGTTTCGGAGGTGATGTTTGACGAAGCATCAATTTCTAGATTTAGGCAAAATTACCGAAAAGCATTTGGAGCATCCCACTCAAAAGATATCTTGTATGAATCTGTTAGTGCTGGAACTAAATATCAAGGCGTAGAACATTGGCTTCCATTTTTTCATGAGAAATTAGAAACTATTTTTGATTACCTACCGGAGGCAACTGTTACTCTTGACGATAATATAGATGCCACTCGAACCTCGCGTTGGGAGGTTATTATCGATCAATTTCAGTCAAGGAAAGAAAACTTAGATCAAAAAAATAGATTAGATTCTGTTTACAAACCAATAGAGCCAGAGCAACTTTATTTAAATGAAAATGATTGGGAGTTTGCGTTAAGTTCACGCACCGTTTTACAGTTCAGTCCATTTTCCCAAACTCCAGGTCCAAATATAAAAGATGCAGGAGGTACGATAGGGAAAAACTTTTCCGTTGAAAGGCAGGTAGAAAATATAAATATTTTCAATGCTCTATCTTCTTATATTAAATCCGAAATGGAGACTAGGCCTGTTATTATAGCGAGTTATACTGATGGTGCTAGAGAGCGGTTGAGGGGACTATTAAAAGATGAAGGTTTAGACGGAGTGAATCTTATCGAAAATATAAGCCAAGTTGATAAGATGGGAGTATTTTTGGCGGTATGGAGTCTGGAACAGGGTTTTCAGACTGATAAATTTACAATTATTTCGGAACAAGACGTTTTAGGCGAACGATTAATTCGAAAAGCATCTAAACGAAGAAAAGCTGAGAATTTTTTGACTGAGGCAACGTCTCTTACTTCTGGTGATTTTGTTGTTCATGTGGATCATGGAATAGGAAAGTACCATAACTTAGAGGTTATTAGTGCAGCCGATGCTCTACATGAATGCCTTGTTTTAGAATATGCTGAAAATGCTAGGCTTTATCTTCCCGTTGAAAATATTGAGTTACTCTCTAAATATGGTCAAGAATTTGGGCTTCTGGATAAGTTGGGTGGTGCAGCTTGGCAGGCAAAAAAGGCCAAACTTAAACAGCGAATTAAGGATATTGCGGAAAGACTAATTAGGGTAGCTGCAGAGAGGGAACTAAGAACTGCACCTATATTCGAACCGCCCCCAGGTGTTTGGGATGCGTTCTCAGCCAAATTTCCGTATCAAGAGACAGATGATCAGATGAATGCTATTACTGACATTATCAGTGATTTAACCTTGGGACGTCCGATGGATCGGCTAGTCTGTGGCGATGTAGGTTTTGGGAAAACAGAAATAGCTATGAGGGCAGCATTTTTGGCCTCAATTGCAGGCTTTCAGGTGGCCGTTATCGCCCCAACAACTCTTTTAGTTCGGCAGCATACTAAGAGTTTTTTGGACCGGTTCCGCGGCTTGCCAGTTGAGATAAGACAGTTATCGCGTTTTATTTCAAAAAAAGAAGCCGAAAAAACAAGAAATGAGATACAAAGTGGTGATGTGGATATTGTGGTTGGAACACATGCACTTTTGGCTCAGAGTATCAAATTCAAAAACCTTGGATTGCTTATTATAGACGAAGAGCAACACTTTGGTGTGCAACATAAAGAACGACTTAAACAATTAAGAAGTGATATCCACGTTTTAACGCTTACCGCAACTCCAATACCTAGAACTTTGCAGTTATCCCTTGCTGGTGTACGTGACCTATCCATTATCGCAACACCCCCTGTGGATAGGCTGGCAATTCGAACATTTATAAGTGAGTTTGATACCATCACGATTAGAGAAGCTTTGTTGCGTGAACGTTTTAGGGGGGGGGGCAATCTTTCTACGTTGTGCCCCGGGTCGCTGATCTTGAAGAAATTGAACTATTTCTTCGGGATCATGTGCCAGAGGTCTCTTACGTTATTGCTCACGGCCAATTGCCTCCTGGTGAATTAGATAGTCGAATGAATTCTTTTTACGATGGTAAGTATGACGTACTTCTTGCCACTACTATTGTCGAAAGCGGTTTGGATATTCCATCGGCAAACACCATAGTAGTTCATCGCGCTGAAATGTTTGGGTTAGCGCAGCTATATCAAATAAGAGGTCGAGTTGGTCGTTCGAAATTACGTGCATATGCTTATATGACTACTAAGATGAGGGTAAAAATGACCGCTGCATCGGAAAAAAGGCTGAAAGTATTAGCATCTCTTGACGCTCTAGGCGCAGGTTTTTCATTGGCGAGCCAAGATTTGGATATAAGAGGTGCAGGAAACTTACTTGGAGAAGAACAGTCTGGCCAAGTTCGCGATGTGGGATATGAACTTTATCAATCTATGCTAGAGGAGACGATTTCAAAAATTCGAGGAGGTCAAATTGATGTTTTAACTTCAATGGGCAATCAGTGGTCTCCTCAAATAAATTTGGGAGTTTCTGTTTTAATCCCTGAAACTTATGTTGCGGATTTAGATGTCCGTCTGGGTTTGTATAGACGTCTTTCTAATCTAAGCAAAAAAGTTGAGTTTGAGGGGTTTGCTGCTGAGTTAATAGATAGGTTTGGGAAGATACCACCTGAAGTAAATACACTGTTACTGGTTGTTAGAATAAAATCTGTTTGCAAAAAAGCAGGAATTAGTAAACTCGATGGTGGCCCAAAAGGTGCAACTTTACAATTTCATAATGACAAGTTTATATCTCCAGAAGGTCTAGTGGAATTCATTAAAAAGCAAAATGGCCTGGCAAAAATAAAAGATAATAAACTCATTATCAAAAGAGACTGGAAAAAAAATTCGGATAGATTTAAAGGAGCATTCTCTATAGCCAGGGATTTAGCTGAAATTGCAGCTTCTTATGAAAATAATCCTCCCATTAATACGTAACATATCCCTTTATAGTTATTCAATTATCGAGTATTTTCGGTCAGACGCCTTTTGACATAATTTGTTACATGTTCAATCATGGGATCCATGTAAGGTTCTTCATAAAAGTGGCCAGCTCCTTCAAGTTGTGTATGAGTAATTGTTATACCTTTTTGGTCATGAAGTTTTTCAACTAATATTTCGGTATCCTCGGGCGGGGCAATACGATCTTTTGTTCCATTGATTATCAAACCAGACGATGGGCAGGGTGCCAAAAAAGAAAAGTCGTACATATTGGCAGGTGGTGAAGCAGAAATAAAACCAGTGATTTCTGGTCTTCTCATTAATAGCTGCATTCCAATCCATGCACCGAAAGAAAAACCCGCCACCCAACAATGCTTCGAATTGTTGTTCATAGATTGCAAGTAATCCAGAGCGCTGGCGGCGTCAGATAGTTCTCCAACACCTTGATCATACTCTCCTTGAGATCTTCCTACTCCTCTAAAATTAAATCTAAGAACAGTGAATCCCATGTTAAAAAATGCGTAGTGAAGATTGTAGACAACCTTATTGTTCATCGTACCACCAAACTGAGGGTGGGGGTGCAATATTATGGCAATAGGAGCGTCACGGTCTTTTTGGGGATGATAGCGGCCCTCTAGTCGGCCGTCAGGGCCAGGAAAGATAACCTCTGGCATATTATAAACTCCTAAAACTCATTATAGTTACGTTGACTTACACTAAAAGCAAATTTAGAAGAATTCTAAACTTTGAAAATATACTTCAGATGCACTTAAGCGGTGTAGCTGAAAAGGTCAATAAATACTAAATGGGTTTGTTATGAAGCTTAGTACAAAAGGTAGATATGCAATGGTCGCAATGGCTGATATAGCTTTGTCAGCGAAAGAAAATTTGGTTACCTTGGGAGAAATTTCAAAGAGACAAAATATTTCAATGCCATATCTAGAACAATTATTTGTTAAACTTCGAAGATCTGAACTAGTTGTTTCTGTGAGAGGGCCCGGAGGTGGCTATAAGTTGTCCAAGCCCCCGCACCAAATTCGAGTCGTGGAAATTTTGACCGCCGTAGAAGAAAACGTTGACGCAATGAGCCAGGGTGCGGGTGCTTCGGGCGGCCTATCTGGTTCGAAGGCTCAATCAATGACAAATCGTCTTTGGGAAGGATTGAGTGCTAATGTTTTCGTTTACCTGCATCAAACTAGATTGTCGGACGTTGTTGAAAATGATCTTGCACCATGTCCTGCAGTGCCCACTATTTTTTCCATAGTTTCCGATACTGAATGAGAGCTTATTTAGATTACAATTCTACTGTACCGCTGAGACGTGAAGCCAAGCAGGCAATGATTGATGCAATGAATGTTGTGGGTAATCCTTCATCGGTTCATTTAGAGGGACGTGCTGCGAAAAATTTAATTGAAAACTCTCGAGTTAAAATTGCAGAGGCAATTGGTGCAGTCGGAGCAGATATTATATTTACATCTGGTGCAACAGAGTCAGCAGCATTGGCCCTAGTAGGACAAAATATTATGTGCTCACGAATAGAACATGAAGCTGTTAGCAGTTGGTGCAGTGCTAACCTTCCGACAGAGCGAAATGGAATGATTGATATCGTTACTCCTGAACATTCTGCACTTCAAGTTGCTAATTCTGAAACTGGAATAATACAAGATTGTGTTAAAGGTATCTGGCTTTGTGATATGACTCAGGCTTTTGGGAAGGTTCCGTTAGCTTTTAATTGGCATGGATGTGATTGTGCGATGATTTCTGCTCATAAGATAGGTGGCCCCAAAGGCATTGGCGCCTTAATTGTAAAAAGGGGTACAGATTTAGTAGCTCATATCAAAGGTGGTGGCCAAGAGATGGGGCGACGATCGGGAACGGAAAATTTGTTAGGTATAGTTGGTTTTGGCGCTGCTGCTGAAGCAGCTCAAAAAGACTTAGTCAACGGGGAATGGGATAAGATTTTAGAATTTAGAATGATTCTAGAAAATATGATTGAAGAATTCTCAGATGTTCCTATCTTAGTAGGAAAGGATTCTAAAAGACTGCCCAACACAACCTGTTTGATAACGCCTGGATGGAAAGGAGAAACGCAAGTAATGCAAATGGACTTAGATGGTTTTGCAGTTTCTGCAGGGTCCGCATGTTCTAGTGGGAAAGTTAAACCTAGCTATGTACTTAAAGAATTAGGCTTTTCAGAAGATGAGGCCTCTTGCGCATTGAGAATTTCTTTGGGTTTGGAAACTACTAAGGATGAAGTTTTGAGATTTGTAGAGACTTGGATAAAAAAATTTAAGTACAACTTAAAAAGAAAAAATAATATTTAAATGAGGGCCTGCAATGGCGAGTTTTGAAAGCGTAGAAGTAAAAGAAGGCGTTGACCAGGAAACTGTAGACGCGGTCCGAGATGTTGGTGGGGCGTATAAATACGGCTGGGAAACTGATATTGAGATGGAGTATGCTCCAAAAGGCCTGAATACGGATATTGTTAAGCTAATAAGTGGTAAAAACGAAGAACCCGAATGGATGACTGAGTGGCGCATAAAAGCTTTTAATCGGTGGGGAAAAATTGGAGAGCCTAAGTGGTCTATGGTTAACTATCCAGAAATTGATTTTCAGGATCAATATTATTATGCGAGACCGAAATCTATGGTTGAAAAGCCAAAATCTCTCGATGAGGTGGATCCAAAGCTTTTAGCGACTTACGACAAGTTAGGCATACCACTCAAGGAACAAATGCTACTAGCTGGCGTGGAAGCAGGTAATGATGCTGAACAAGGTGAGCGCAAAGTTGCTGTTGACGCTGTATTCGATAGCGTGTCGGTTGGTACGACTTTTCAAAAAGAGCTAAAAAATGCAGGTGTTATTTTTTGTTCAATATCAGAAGCAATAAAAGAGCATCCAGATTTAGTTAAAAAATATCTTGGTAGCGTTGTTCCAATTACAGATAATTATTATGCAACATTAAATTCTGCTGTCTTTTCTGACGGATCTTTCGTCTATATTCCACCTGGTGTTAGATGTCCAATGGAACTTTCAACCTATTTTCGTATTAATGCAGAAAATACAGGGCAATTTGAGCGTACGCTGATTATTGCAGACAAGGGAAGTTATGTTTCTTATCTTGAAGGCTGTACGGCTCCAAAAAGGGATACTGCTCAGCTTCATGCAGCCGTCGTTGAGATTGTTGTGGAAGAAGACGCTGAAGTTAAGTACTCTACCGTTCAGAACTGGTTTCCTGGCGATGAAGACGGAAATGGTGGGATATATAATTTCGTAACCAAAAGAGCTGACTGTCGAGGAGACAGATCAAAGGTTATGTGGACCCAAGTAGAAACAGGTTCAGCGGTCACTTGGAAATATCCTTCGTGTATTTTAAGAGGTAACGAGAGTCAGGGCGAGTTTTATTCGATTGCAATTACAAATAATCATCAGCAAGCAGATACTGGAACGAAGATGGTACATTTGGGTAAAAATTCAAAATCTCGAATTGTTTCCAAGGGCATAAGTGCTGGTTTTGCTCAAAATACATACAGAGGGTTGGTTTCAATGCACCCAAAGGCAAAAAATAGCAGAAACTATACCCAATGTGATAGTTTGCTAATAGGGGATAAATGCGGCGCGCATACAGTGCCTTACATTGAGGTCAAGAATAATAGTTCTCGCGTTGAGCACGAGGCAACGACATCAAAAGTGGACGATGATCAGCTTTTTTACTGCAGACAAAGGGGTATGGATGAGGAAGAAGCCGTAGCTCTTGTGGTGAACGGCTTTTGTAAAGATGTTCTTCAAGCGCTTCCCATGGAATTTGCGATGGAAGCTCAACAGCTTGTTGCAATTAGTTTAGAAGGAAGTGTTGGTTAACAACAAGAAAACTTTGCCTTTAAGCTTTTGAACCTGATGATATTTAAAATATGCTTGGCTAAATTAAGGACGTTACATGTTAAAAATTAAAGATTTACGAGTAAACCTCGAGGACGAAAATAAAGAAATCCTTAAGGGTGTAGACTTAACTGTCGAAGCGGGCAAAGTCCATGCAATTATGGGACCAAACGGATCAGGAAAATCAACTCTATCTTACGTTCTATCTGGTAAAGAAGGCTATGAAGTTATAGACGGAACCGTAACGTTGAATGATAACGATATTCTAGAAATGGAGCCAGAAGAAAGAGCCTCGGCCGGGCTTTTTTTAGCTTTTCAATATCCTGTAGAGATTCCAGGCGTTGGAAATATGACTTTTTTGAGAACGGCTGTTAACGCGCAGCGTAAGGCTAGAGGCGAGCAAGAAATCAGTGCGACTGATTTCTTAAAACAGGTAAGAGAGCGTGCCAAATCCTTACAAATTGATTCTGAGATGTTAAAGCGTCCGGTAAATGTTGGGTTTTCGGGGGGTGAAAAAAAACGAAATGAAATACTTCAAATGGCAATGTTAGAGCCAAAGATGTGTATCTTGGATGAAACAGATTCTGGTTTAGACGTAGATGCTATGAAGTTGGTTGCTAAGGGTGTTAATTCTCTGCGAGGTGCCGGAAGAGGCTTTCTTGTAATAACTCATTATCAAAGGTTACTTGATCATATAAAACCCGACGTAGTGCATATAATGGCAAATGGAAGAATCGTAAAAACCGGTGGGCCTGAGTTGGCACTTGAAGTTGAAAACAATGGCTATAGTGAAATCCTCTCGGAGGTCGCTTAATGGCTCTTAAGCAGCAAAACTTTGACCCGATTGTCAGTGCAAAGGCCCAATTATCAAACGAAAATAGAGGGTGGAGCCATAAAGCACGAGAAAGTGCTCTGGGTAGACTGACAAATATTGGTTTGCCCAATCGTCGAGATGAATATTGGAAGTACACAAATCCAGCTGAATTAATTAAAGAAAAACCAAATGTATTGCCCGTTACTGGTCCAGAAGATGCTAATGTGTTTTCGGGAATAGATGTGCAAAAAATTGTTTTCTGTGATGGTGTTTTTAGCTCAGAGTTGTCAGATGACTTTGCATCAGAAAATATGAGTATCAGCAAACTGTCGGATGCTGATGACTTACATTGGGCGCAAAATTACTATGGTACTCTTGAAAAACAGGGTCAAAGCCCTGTTAGCCGCCCCCTCGCAGCTTTAAATACTGCCATCGCTTCTGACGGTGTTCTGATCCAGGTAAAAGGAAACATTAGTAAACCAGTTCTTATTTTAGGCGTGCACAATACTCCATCCGAAGCCGTGCTTCATCATTTAATTAAAGTGGATAGGGATTGTTCTTTAACTCTTTTGGAAAGTGGTCCTTTTGCTACAAAGCTTAATACAGTGATGGAGGTGTTTCTCGAGCAAGGTTCAAGTTTTGAACATGTTCGGGCTCAGGGTCGTGATCATGATCGTTGGGCGGCAACTCATATTTTTTCGAACATTCAAGAAAAAAGCAAAATTTAAGTCTTTCACACTGACCGCTAATGGTGCTTTGACCCGAAATGAATGTGTTTTGGATCTATCGGGTAATGAATGTGCCGCTCATGTGGCTGGAGCATCAGTTGGCGATGGGAAAAAATTTCATCACGATGATACGGTATTTATCACTCATGATGCTGTTGCCTGTGAGAGTAGGCAAGTATTTAAAAAAGTTTTGCGAAACGGTGCTACTGGAGTTTTTCAAGGAAAAATTCTGGTAAAAGAAGGGGCTCAAAAAACTGATGGGTATCAAATTAGTCAATCACTTTTACTTGACGATGACAGTCAATTTTTAGCTAAACCAGAGCTTGAAATCTATGCAGATGATGTGGCTTGTTCGCATGGGTCTACTTCAGGTACTATAGACGAGCAGGCACTATTTTATCTTTGCAGTCGTGGCATTTCGAAGAATGATGCTACCGACATGCTTACTTTGGCTTTTCTGGCAGAGGCTGTTGAGGAAATTGAAAATGAAAATATAGCCACGATTATTGTTAAAAAAATAAGTGCTTGGTTGTCACGGCGCAAAAACTAATGTCAGTCGTCGTCAATATTTCCAAAACTTATTACAAACCAATTCAAACCTACTCCAAAATGTTTGCAGCTGGCGCCTCTGAGAAAGAAAACTTAGCATATCTGGTAGGTGCATGTATTATTAGTTTTGTTGCTCAATGGCCTGCCCAATCTAGGCAGGCATTCATAAACCAACAATCAGTTGATGAATTGATGGGAGCAATCTTATTATCTAATTTATTTTTGCTTCCCTTGATTTTTTATTTGGTCTCAGCTTTTATTTTTATTTTTGCAAAAATTTTTAGAAGTAAAATTTCAGGAGTGGAATTAAGATTGATCATTTTTTGGGCTTATTTAGCTGCTACTCCAATCTTATTATTCGTGGGGTTAGTTGAAGGTTTTTTCGGAAAGAATCATCAATATTTCATAGTAGCTGGATTATGGTTTTCAGTTTTTTTTGCTTTCATTTATTCCGGATTTAAGGGGCGTTCTGAATGAATTTGTCTTTAAAGTCTCTTTTTGTAGAAACAATAACAGCCCCTAGAGAAGCAGCTCAGCAAATTATTGCTTTAGGAATATCGCGTACTACATCTATTTTGTGTGTGGTTTTTACAATTTGCATTACTGTTGTTTTATTCTTTTTAGATTTAAATAGTTCTGCAAACTCTATAATCTTTCCTTTGCTTTTGCATCACCCTTTGGTTCTCGCATCCGTTATGATTTTTGGCACGATTTTGTCTGCTTTTGTCATAGGTTTTTTTGGAAAAATTCTTGGTGGAATCGATAATATAGATGGTATTTTAGTGCTTTTAGCTTGGGGGCAGGCGGTTCAAGTTGGTTTTCAGGTAATAGCTACCGTTATTGCTTTGCTATCAATTCAACTAGCAGCCTTGTTCCAGTTAATAGTTTTCTTTATTTACATATGGATTTTTATTTCTTTTATTGACGTTGCTCTTAAACTTGAAAATTTATTCAAGGCTTTTTTTGTCACATTTTCTGGCTTAATTGCTGCATTTATAAGTGTGAGCATGGTCTTATCATTGTTTGTAGGGTTATTTAATGTTTAATGTTTCGCGGATAAGAGCAGACTTTCCCATTCTTGCTCGAGAAGTTAATGGGAAGCCATTAGTATATCTTGACAACGGCGCTTCTTCACAGAAACCAGAGGTGGTGATTGATGCAATAACCCGTGCTTATAAAGAAGAATATGCAAATGTTCACAGGGGGTTACACTACCTTTCTAGTCTTGCCACTGAAAAGTATGAAAGTGTTCGCGGAGTAGTGGCTAAGTTTTTGAATGCTTCAGATGAGAATGAAATTATACTTAATTCTGGGACAACAGAGGGTATAAATATGGTTGCCTATGGTTGGGCCATGGAGCACTTGAAACGAGGCGATAATATCGTTTTAAGTGTAATGGAGCACCATGCCAATATTGTCCCATGGCATTTTTTGCGTGAGAGAATGGGTGTAGAATTAAAGTGGGTGGATATTGATGATCACGGAAACCTCGACCCTCAGATGGTTATTGACGCAATCGATAAGAATACCAAGTTGGTTGCGATTACGCATATGTCTAATGTGCTTGGCACAATTGTTGATGTAAAAACTATATGTCATGCTGCTAAATCTTTAGGAGTAGCGACACTTATTGACGGCTCGCAAGGAGCAGTGCATCTGCCTGTAAATGTCCAAGAAATTGGTTGTGATTTCTATCCGATTACGGGGCACAAGTTATGCGGCCCAACTGGTTCTG
>CACGIS010000006.1 GCA_902573175.1 Paracoccaceae bacterium
ATTGGATTGGTTGTAATTATTAAAATGATAGAAAAACTTGTTGGTGTAATTGAAGCAAAACGAGGTCGTCCTTTACTAAAAATGCTCATCAGTAAACCCAGAGATGCACACAGGGGTATATAGACTGTCGTTTTGAAAAAAATTACAAAAAGGAAAAGTGGTGATGGGTGGAAAAGATCAAGCATCACCTTAAAGTTTCTATTGGTCCAACAGTCGAGCCAGCTATAAATTGTTTTAAGTATTTGTTTTTAGATTTATCAAGTTGGTTTAATAGACCTGACCATTGTATAATTCCATCGTGAAGAAGTGCGACCTCGTCTGCTATCGATCTAACGGATTGAATATCGTGCGTAATTGTTACGGCTGTAACACCTAATTCTACTACTAATTCTCGTATCAAATCATTTATAACCTGTGCCATAATTGGGTCTAGTCCCGTAGTTGGCTCATCAAAAAATATAATTTCAGGTTGGGTTGCAATTGCTCTAGCCAATGCCACCCTTTTTTGCATTCCTCCTGAAAGTTCAGATGGAAAATTATCAGCAAAGCTTTTTTTTAATCCCACGCGCTCTAGTTTTTCGATAGCAATTTTCTTTGCTTCGCTAGCATTAATTTTTTGCTTACCGTGTAGGTATCTAAAAGCAACATTTTGCCAAATTGGCAAACTATCGAACAACGCGCCACCCTGAAATAACATGCCAACCTTAGAAAGGATAATATTTTTTTGTGCGCTATTTGGGTCAAAACCATTTAATAAAATTTTTCCAGAATTAGGCTTGATCAGACCAAGTAAGCATTTTAAAATCACTGATTTACCCTGCCCAGAAGCTCCTATGATTACCATAGATTTCCCATTATGAACTTTAAGATTCACGCCCTTAAGTACATGATTTTGACCAAAAGATTTATATACGTCTGAAACATCGATCATGACGAAAAGAAAGCCTCAGTCAAAAAGTAGTTCGCAGCTAGGATCAAAACAGATGCAGATACAACGGCTGATTTAGTCGCTTGTCCAACGCCTCTTGCGCCTTTTTCACAGCGCATACCAAAAAAACAGCCCATAAGAGCAATTATGCAACCAAAAACGGCACCTTTGATGAGGCCACTTAATATATCCCATAACTCAAGATAATTAATCGAATTTATGAGATATATCGTATTGTTGAATTCTAACCGTGTAACGCCGATAACGTACCCACCAAGTACTCCAATAGAATCTCCAACTCCTACTAGCAATGGTACTGTCAAAATCGCGGCAACCAATCGTGGAACGACCAAATACTTGATTGGGTCAGTGGAAAGGGTAGTTAGGGCATCAATTTGTTCTGTGACCTTCATAGTGCCGATTTCTGCGGCTATAGAACTTGCTACGCGTGCTGCTACCATTAAACCTCCCAAAACGGGGCCAAGCTCACGCACCATGCCGATAGCGACTATTGATGGAACAACTTCTTCGGCATTAAATCTTGCTCCACCAGCATAAATTTGAAGAGCTAAGGCTCCACCAGTGAAGAATGAGGTTATACCTACTACTGGTAGAGATAACCAACCAATTTGTACTACCGATGAAAAGAATGCTCGCATGAAAAAAGGTGGAGTTAAAATATATGCAAAAACTCGAATGCAAAATATTATTAGCTCTCCGATAAAACTACAGAATTTCAAAAATATTCTTCCAGTCTGTGCGATAAAGCCTATCATTTGTTTGCGCTCGCGTATTTACGATTATATCTTTGACCTAAAGAGGTTAGAAATTCGTAGCCTATAGTTCCAGCGCCCTCAGCAAATTTATCCACGGTTTGCTCAGAATTTATTAGTTCTAACTTATCTGGCTCCCCTTTAAGGCTGGTTATATCTACACCAATTAAGTCCATAGAAATTCGTCCAACAATTGGACAACCAATTTCCTCAAAGTACAGTCTGGTTCCTTGGCCAGCGACTCTAAAAATACCGTCAGCATACCCTGCCGATATCGTTGCTATTCTTTTTTCAGATGTAGAGGTCCAAGTGTTGCCGTAACCTACTGTTTCGCCACTTTTGATATCGCGAATTTGTATCACAGGTATGTCGATTTTCAGAACAGGCAGGCAATCCTGCATTGGTGAGCAGCCATAAATACCTATCCCGGGTCTTGTTAAGTCAAAATGATATTCTGGTCCCAATAATATACCACCAGTAGCAGCCAAGGATTTCTTTATATTTAGTTTATCTGTAAGGGTGCGAAAAATATTAAGCTGGGTCACATTCATTTTATGGTCTGGTTCATCAGCACAAGCTAAGTGAGACATAATTAAGACTGGGTTTAAAGATAGGATTAGCCCCTTTACAGTTTCCCATTCCACTGGCTCCATACCTAATCTATTCATACCAGTATCTAATTGAACACCAAATTTTTTTTCTTTTAAAAGTTCAGAATGTCTAGAAAGTTGTTCGATAGAATTTATTAGGGGTATTAAGTTATAGTTTTTAATTAACTCAGTATCACCAATCATGTGGCCAGAAAAAATATAGATTTCTAGTGCATTACCTAGATTAGAGCGCAATTCTGCTCCTTCTTCGGCTGTTGCTACAAAAAATATTCTTGCGCCTTCATCGTAAAGAGCTTTGGCAACTTGCTTAAGCCCCAATCCATAAGCATTTGCCTTGACTACTGCACCACTATCTTTGCTAGACATACTTCGCAATTTTTGCCAATTATGTCTTATGGCATTTAAATCTATTGTTGCTGTCGCTGTCGCCATTTATCAAAAATCAAAAATTGAGAATAAGTTTTCGAAAGAACAGTAGAATAAAAAATCAGGGAAAACCAATAAATTAAAACAAATTGCCGAAAATTTTAGCTCATGTTTATCTTGGTTGCTTATCACCGTTCAATTGTTGTTGCCAGGGCTTTGCTAAATTTCCAAAGCGTGTGAATTTTCCTTCAAAACTGAGTTCGACTGTTCCAATTGGACCATGCCTCTGTTTGCCCAAAATTAACTCAGCGCGACCATGAAGGCGATCCATTTCTTCCTGCCAGATTGCCATCTTCTCTAAGTCATGATCACTGGGTTTTTCACGCTCCTTGTAATATTCTTCACGATAGACAAATAAAACCACATCAGCGTCTTGCTCAATAGAGCCAGACTCCCTTAAGTCTGCAAGTTGTGGTCTTTTATCATCTCTATTTTCCACCTGTCTCGATAATTGAGAAAGGGCAATTACTGGAATATTTAACTCCTTTGCAATAGCTTTTAGACCTTGAGTAATTTCTGAAATTTCATTTACTCTACTCTCTTTGCTCGAAGCTGCACGAACTAATTGCAGATAATCAATAATCAGTGCGTCGAGACCATAAGTACGTTTTAAACGTCGAGCTCTTGATGCTAGCTGAGCAATTGTTAGTGCAGGTGTGTCATCTATATATAAGGGTGAGCTTTCAATGGATTTAGCAGCTTCAACAAATCTACGAAATTCATTTTCTGTCATATCACCACGCCTTATTTGCTCTGATGGTATTTCAGCGGTCTCAGATAAAATACGAGCTGCTAACTGCTCAGCGCTCATCTCCAACGAATAAAACCCAACAATCCCTCCATCTATAGTTTCTGATGATCCATCTGGATTATCACGCTTATGAAAAGACTTAGCAATATTATAGGCGATATTCGTGGCCAATGAAGTTTTTCCCATTGAGGGGCGACCAGCCAAAATAATTAAATCAGACGAATGAAGGCCACCCATTTTTTTATCTAAATCGATAAAACCTGTTGATATTCCGGCAAGATTTCCGTCTCGGTGGTGTGCTGCATTAGCTACTTGGACCGCTTCGCCCAGGGCTTTAAGAAAGGATTTAAAGCCAGTTTCAGACTTTCCGCTATCTCCGATTTGATAGAGATTTTGTTCGGCTAAAATTATTTGCTCTTCAGGTTGCTCGTCTACTTTAATGGATTGAGCTCGAGAGCTTATTTCTTGACCCAAAGCTATTAGTTCTCTTCTTATGGCTAGGTCATAAACCAATTTTGAATAATCTTTAATTGCAGAACTTGCTACTGAACCGGCCATTAGCTGAGCTAAATAGGAACTTCCACCTAGCTCTCGTAGGCCCTCGTCTTCTGTAAGAAAGGTATTTACTGTTACAGCTGAGGCTAGTTTTCCGTCTTTTATCCTGTTCGAAACAACATCAAAAATTCGAGAATGAACTGGATCGTAAAAATGCTCGGGATCTATTTTATCTTCTAATGAATAAAATAGATCGTTGTTGTTAAGTATTCCCCCTAAAAGCTGTTGCTCAGCTTCTATCGAGTGAGGCACCATATCTGCAGGATTTTTATTAGAATTGATCTCTGCGAATTTGTTCATTGGCACCCCTTGGAATCTACTCTTTCCTGATAACTTCAACTAACACTAGAGGCAAAATGTATATCTATGTGGATAACATGTTAATCACAATATATATTACCTGAATAATGAGTAACACTAAATATGGTAGATATAAAGGTATTTTGTAACTAAATATTTAAATAAATAATTACTATTTGGATCTTTTTTCCTGCCATTTTCTGGGCTGTTCCAAAAACTCTCTAACTTCAGATAATGTTTCAGAATCAAAGCTATCATTTTTTTTAGCCTCTTCAAAAACATCCCACCAGGTACATAGTTTGTGTAAAGTGATCCCTTTTCTTCCCAGAATCTCCTCTGTTTCTGGAAAAATACCATAATAAAAAATTACCGCCGTATGAGAGCATTTGGCTCCAGTTTCTCGTATTGCTTCAACAAAAGACAGCTTGGAACCACCATCTGTAGTTAAGTCTTCAACCAACAAAACGTTTTGATTTTCATGGATGTTGCCCTCAATCCGAGCATTTCGACCATAGCCTTTTGGTTGTTTTCTAATATAACTCATGGGTAATCCCATTCTTTCGGCTAATAAAGCTGCAAATGGAATTCCGGCCGTTTCTCCGCCTGCAATATTATCAAAAACTTCAAAACCAGCATTACGCATCACAGTAATAGCTAAAAAATCCATTATTGTTGAACGCACTCTTGGATAGGAAATTAATTTTCTACAATCTATATATGTTGGGCTTGGCAATCCAGACGCCAGAGTAAATGGATTTTTCGAGTTAAAGTGAACAGCCTTTACTTCAAGCAGCATTCGTGCGGTCAGTCTTGCGATCTCTGAATTGGCTGAATAATTTGATGAGATCATATTTGGCTCCTTTGGGATAGAAACAATAAATTTTATAAATTTATTTAAATTGAGCTTGTACTTGCCATTTTGTTTTAAAGTTAGGTTTAAAGACTGTTATTTTTCCACTGGGAGTAGATATTTTTTCTGGAAAAGAGGTGGGCTTATCTTTCTTTACAATCCTAATTTTATCATTGTTAATATTTTTTCCATAAAATTTAGCTCCGTTGATCGATGTAAATAACTCTAATTTATTCAAGGCGTTTTGTTCTTCAAAAATATGTGCTAAAATTTCCAATGAATTCGTGGCAGTAAAACAGCCAGCGCACCCGCAGGAACTTTCCTTATCTCGGTCTAAATGGGGTGCACTATCTGTTCCTAGAAAAAATTTTGGCGACCCCGAAATAACTGCCTCTACCAGTGCCAATCGATGAGTTTCTCGTTTTACCACTGGTAGACAATAAAAATGAGGCCTTATGCCGCCAGCCAATAAATCGTTTCTATTTATGGAAAGGTGATGGGTAGTAACTGTTGCTGCTAAATTCTCGTTTTCTGAAAAAACATAATCTACTGCGTCTTTAGTTGTAATATGTTCCATGATAACCTTTAAAGTTGGGTTATCAGTGCGGATTTTGTTCAGAACGTTATCGATAAAAGCCTTTTCTCGATCAAAAATATCAATATTTTTTTCGGTTACCTCTCCATGAATGCACAGTGGGCATCCAATTTCTGCCATAATTTCCAGAACAGGTTTAATTTTTTCAAAGTTATGGACACCAGATTGAGAGTTCGTTGTTGCTCCTGCTGGATATAATTTTACTGCTGAAATTTGGCCACTTAGAAAGCCTTCTTTCACTTCTTTAGGGTCTGTTTCTTCTGTTAAGTAAAGAGTCATCAAAGGGTCAAAAGATAAATTAGGTTTCAGGGCGCTCAATATGCGTCGTTTATAATTTTCTGCATCAATTAACTTTGTAATTGGCGGAACTAAATTAGGCATTATTATAGCTCTTGCAAAAGATTTCGCTGACTCATTTACGGTAATGGGTAAAAAGTCTTCATCTCTCAAATGGAGATGCCAATCGTCTGGACGCACTATTACTAGTTCTTTAGTCATAGAATGGCGTTACACAATATTTTAAAGGCTTTCTAGTTAAAGATTCTATTAAGTGTTGAATTTGAGTTATTTGCCAATTCATTCACCCTAAATTAGAGTATTGAAAAAAATTTAGATACTCCGATTAGGTTAAGAATTTATGCAGTCAAAATTTGATAATTTACTCCAAGTTGCATCTCAATGGCATGAAAAGGGCATTGGAGCAGTTATTGCGACGGTTATTGAAACTTGGGGGTCAGCTCCACGTCGCGTTGGTTCTCAGTTAATCGTATCAGGTGATGGGCATATGCAAGGTTCAGTTTCAGGTGGGTGTGTTGAGGGAGCAGTAGTTTTGGAAGCTTTAGATTCTCTAAAGGACGGCAAAACGAAAGTATTAGAATATGGCGTTAGTGACGATGACGCATTTGCTGTAGGTTTGGCCTGCGGTGGTAAAATGAGAGTCCTCGTAGAACCTGTTGGGAAGCAAATGCCACAAAACCTTTTGCAAGAATTAGTGAAAGCAATAGCTGAATATGAGTCTGTTATATATGAAATCAATATAAAAACTCTGCAACGTCGCTTAGTTTACAATGATTACGAAGATAGAATTCGTAGGGACAGATCAGGGTTTAAAGAAGACGGAGTAACGTTCTTAAATGTTTATTCTCCTAAACTAAAAATAGATATAGTAGGTGCGGTACATATTGCTCAAGCCCTTGTGCCAATTGCTGAAATAGCTGGTTTTTCCCCTCGAATAATCGATCCGCGAGAAAGTTTTGCAAATCGTGAACGTTTTGGAAGCATTGAAATATCTAATGATTTTCCTGATGTAGCTTTGACTAAAACTAAGCCGAATTATAGAACCGCAGTTATTCTTTTGACTCACGATCCGAAATTAGATGATCCTGCACTGCACATAGCCTTGCAGAGTGAAGCATTTTATATTGGAGCATTGGGTTCAAAGAAAACACACCAGCAACGTATTAACAGGCTCAAACAGGCTGGCTTTACAGAAAAACAAATTGATCGTGTTAACGGTCCAATAGGCCTCAACATAGGTGCGTCTTCACCAGAGGAAATAGCAATTTCAATTCTATCAGAGGTTATCGCAACGCTTCGGTTGGTTAAATGATGCTAAGCTATGCTAATGTAAATGAAGAAAATGGCTTTTTAGTCGTTCACGTGATTAAGATTAAGAACAAAAAATTAGTCAAATTTCAAATTATCTAACTTGACTGATAAATAAAAAATAAGGCGTTAAAAAGCCTTAAATTTTTGGTCAATTTTCGAGATAAGTTTATTTAGTTGGCATAGGCCCGATCATCATAGTCATCTGCCGTCCTTCTAATTTTGGTATATTCTCAACTTTGCCATGGTCTTTAACATCATCAGCTACTCGTTCGAGTAATTCTCTGCCAAGCTCTTGGTGGGCCATTTCTCTCCCTCTGAACCGCATAGTAATTTTCACTTTGTCGCCATTTTCAAGAAATTTGTACACGCTTCTCATTTTTACATCATAATCATGTATATCGGTTCCAGGTCGGAATTTTATTTCTTTAACTTCAATTATTTTTTGTTTCTTACGAGCCTCAGACTCACGTTTCTGTTGTTCATATTTATACTTTCCAAAATCCATTATTTTACAAACTGGTGGACTAGCGTTAGGCGAAATTTCAACTAAATCTAAGCCAACGTCTTCTGCCATTAAGAGTGCTTTTTCTGGGGACACTACCCCTTCATTCTCTCCTTCAGCGCCTATTAATCTGATTTCTGGGCTCTGGATACCATCATTTACTCTGGGTCCAGTTTCGCGCGAGGGTGGCGCGTTGTGCGGTTTACGAGCTATTGCTTTGTTCCTTTGTTAGTTACTAAGTCATGCCCGGCAAAATAGTCATGCCGTATTGCTCTTTCAAGATACAATTTTTCTTTATTTTGATAATTTTCAATTATTTTGCCAATAATGTAGATTTTATTTGTACTAATCATCCTACGAACGCTTTTTCTACAACGTAATGAGCGGGCTCTGAGTTAGCTCCTTCTTTAAGTCCAAATTCTTCAAAGATTTTCTTCAAATCTGTATTTAAACCGATAGATCCACATACCATTGCACGGTCAGTTTCTTTGGCAAGATTTTTTATGTCTAAGTCGTTAAGTAATTTTCCATTTTTGAGCAGATCAGTAATGCGGCCCATTTGATTGCTCTGGTCTCTAGTGGTGGTAGGGTAATAAATTAGCTTTTTTATAGCATTATCGCCTACTAACTCTGACATTACTCCACCGTTTTTAATTTCCTGAATTAAATTTTCTCCATAGGCCAATTCATTCCTGTTACGACAGGTATGGGTTAAAATTATTTGTTCATAGTCCTCATAAGTCTGAGGCTCCCTTAATAGGGATGCGAATGGCGCAATGCCCGTTCCCGTCGCAAAAAACCAAATTCTTTTGCCAGGCAGTAGTGCGTCATGAACCAATGTTCCTACGGGTTTTGGTCTGAGAATGATTTGATCACCCTTTTTAACATGCTGGAGCTTGGATGTAAGGGGGCCGTCTTGAACTTTTATAGAGTAAAATTCCAGTTCATCATCCCATGCAGGAGAGGCGATTGAGTAGGCACGAAGTAAAGGTTTCCCGTCTTCTTTAAGCAATCCAATCATAACAAACTCACCAGATCGAAAGCGTAGTGTTTTGGGGCGGGTAACTTTGAAAGAAAACAATCGATCTGTATAATGCTGCACTCCAATTACAGTTTGTGCGTCTGGAAGCGTAGGCGTTATCTTTGGAGCATTCACTTTTTTAAACCTGTTAATTTTTTTACTAATCTGTAAGGTAGATAGCAGACTTCTCTGGTTTAATGCACCTAAAAAATGTAAAAAAGTTTTGTTTAGAGAATGGTTTTTCAATTTAAAGATTTTTTTTATCTCTAGTTGATCTAGAAGAATAAATTCAGAAGCTTATACGGATTTTAACTAATTCAAAGATTAAAGAAATGTAAAAGCTAACCTTTCAAATTGACTAATAATTTCTCTAATCCATGGAAATGGTAAACATCAGCGTAGCGAGGCTTTTCTGATAACTCCATTTTAGGATATTTTGTGAACAACATTGGCAAAGCTATTTGCATTTCCAGACGAGCAAGAGCTGCACCAACACAGAAATGAATGCCACCGCCAAATGCTGTATTTTTTTTGATAATTCTATTAGGATCAAAGTATTCAGGATCGCTCCATAATGTTTTATCCCTTCCAGTTGCACCCAAAACTAGCGCAACTTCGTCACCTTTCTTTAAGGTATGGTCACCAATATCAATCTGATCATATGCATAGCGAGTAAATATATGCAGTGGAGGGTCAAATCTCAAAATCTCCTCTATAAGCTGATTGATTTTTGCCTCACTCTGCCAGTCAATTGTAATTTTTTTGTTCTCCAGTAAGACTTTAATGCCATTTCCTAAAGAATGAACTGTTGCTTCATGCCCAGCATTTAGCAAAAGGATACAGGTTGTAATCAGTTCGTCTGTTGTTAATTTTTCGCCGTTTTCTTCGGCGGAAATCAAATGAGTAATTAAATCATCTTTAGGTTTACTTCGGCGTTCCTCAACATAACTTCGCATAAATGCGGAAAACTCTTTGGAAGCTTTAATGGCACGTTCCTCATGTTTTACTGTCCGCCGCGCTTGATACATCATAACCATATCATTAGACCATCTTAGTAGCTGGTTGCTCATTTCCTCAGGAACCCCTAAGAGCCTAGCAATAATGATGACAGGGATTTTATTGGCATACTCATTAAGTATATTTACTTGATTGTTAGAAAAATTTTGCATCAGTTGAGTGCATAAAGTTTCGATCTCTGTAGCCATTGAATTAACTTTTCGACTTGTAAAAGCTCGTAAGACTAGGCCACGGAGACGAGTATGTTTAGGCGGTTCTAATTGGAGCATTGAATGGTCTTCCAGCTCGTAAAAGGGCGCTAACTCCTTACGATGGTCTTTTTTTTTCTCTTCTGGACATTCGCGACCAAATCTTCTGTCTTTTAGAATATTGGAAACGTCATCATACTTAAACAAAGAAACCATTTTATAATCTTCCCAAAAGACTTTACCTCCTTTGGCTAAACAGGTTTCATAGAAAGGGTAGGGATTTTGAACAAAATCATCATTTGTTGGAGATTGTGCAACTTTTGGTAACATTTGCCCTCTTAAATAGTGAAAGAAGTCTTTCACATTGCTTATATTAAATTTGATGCAGCTTTAATTATTTCTATAAAATCATCGCTTTTTAGACTGGCTCCACCAACTAAAGCCCCATTTACATTTGATATCGAGAATATTTCTTTTGCGTTGGAACCTTTCACAGACCCGCCATATAAAATTTTTACATTATGTGCTTCAGCTCCGTAAGTGCTTGCTAAAAATCCCCTTATAAATGCATGAGCAGAGCGAATTTGGTCTTTTTCTGGAACCAGCCCTGTACCTATTGCCCATACAGGCTCATAAGCAACGACGGTATTTATTGGTGTAATATTTTTAGGAAGCGATTTAAGCATTTGTTCTTGTAACACTGCGAGTGTTTTATCTGCTGTTCTTTCTTCCAATGTTTCGCCAATACAAACGACTGCTGTTGCTCCTGCTCTATGAACAGCCTCTGATTTAAGTTTAATTATATCATTACTTTCATAATTATCTTGGCGACGTTCCGAGTGCCCCACAAGTATAAGTTGAGCACCTACTTCGATGAGCATTTCTGCCGATACTTCACCCGTATGAGCCCCATTTATATTAATGTGACAATTTTGTGCTCCAATTTTTATATTTTTGGTTTGTTCATGCGCAGCCGAAATAAGTGGAAAGGGAGGGCATATTGCAACTTCGCAAGTTTTTTCTTTGCAATATTGGTCGATCTTTTTTATGTCGGCAATCATTGCTTTATTGCCAAACATTTTCCAATTACCGGCAACTAATTTAGACATTTGAGCCTCTTTTCGTATTTTTGGAATGATTTTTTATTTATCAAATTTATAATATCTTATATTTTTCAATGCTTTGTGCTTGAAAGTTAATTTACATATTTTCAAATTTGATTGACTCTCCGCAGCCGCATGCCTCGGTGACGTTTGGATTATTAAATTTAAAACCGGATTCAAGTAATGAGGTTTCATAATCAATTTCTGTCCCAAAAAGAAACATTTGAGCCATTGGTGCAATAAGTACCCGTGCTCCGTCTTGCTCTATAATTTCATCATTTTGATCGGGTTCTGTAACATACTCCATCGTATATTCCATACCTGCGCATCCACCTTTTTTAACGCCAACTCTCAAGCCAAAGTATTTCTTTGAACCCATTAATTTATTTATTTGTGAGACAGCGCTATTGGTCAACTTAATTGCATTTTGTCCTGGGATAGCAAACATTTTATTTATCTACCTACATAAACCCTAGCTCAAGACGAGCCTCGTCACTCATCATATCCATTCCCCAAGGTGGCTCCCAAGTAATATCTACAGAGACTTGTCTTACTCCACCTGTTCCATTGATTGCGTCTTCTACCCATCCGGGCATTTCTCCTGCCACTGGGCACCCTGGAGCCGTTAGTGACATAATTATACTAACATCATTATCTTCAGTGATTTCAATGGTATAAATGAGCCCCAAGTCATAAATATTTACAGGAATTTCCGGGTCAAATACTGTTCGGCAAGCCTCGACAATCGAGTTGTATAGCGGATGGTCCGTCGAAGACGGGGTGATCAATGGGGCACCTTCCATAGGCGGACTTACTTCATTCATTGATGAACTCATTGTTATCTTGACTGTTTATATAAGGTATCTGTTACTCCTAGTCTAGAGCAACGATTAAGTTATGATGCTATCTGGTAAAGACAAAGAAGATACTTGCTCGGAAACAGGTGCTGTATTCAGTGGGTGCAATTCAAGAGTAGATTTTTCAACCTCAGAAAGTGGTTGCCAAGCGTTATTTTGAAAAATCTCAACACCTTTAAAATTGACTTTATAATCCATTTTAGAGCTACCTGGGACCCAATAACCTAAATAAAGATAAGGGACTCCAAGCTCCAAAGCCAATGCTATATGATCCAAAATCATGAAGGTACCTAAAGATTTTTTAGATTTATCTGGATCAAAAAAAGAGTAGACCATACTAAGACCATCACTAAGAAAATCTGTTAAACACACGCTCTCAAGTAAATTTTTATTATAGTATTCTATCACGCGCGTTTCTATTGAAGACTCTTCAATCATCGCTGCAAATTCAAATACATCCATATCGGCCATACCACCTTTGGCATGGCGTTTTTGCAGGTACTTTTGAAATAGATCGTATTGCTCCTCCGTTGCCCAAGGGCTATTAGATCTACGGGTTGAACCTTTGTTTCGCCGAATTATTTTTTTCTGACTTTTAGAAGGAGTAAATTTTTTTACATTAATGCGCGCAGATAAACAAGCTGAGCATTCGTTGCATGAAGGTCTATAAAGTATATTCTGGGATCGACGAAAGCCTTGTTGTGAGAGTGAATCATTTAGCAACTGTGCATCATCGCCTTGGATAGATGTAAATAGTTTTCGCTCAATTCTATCAGGCAGATAGGGACATACCTGAGGTGCAGTTACGTAAAATTGAGGTGCTAGTGGTAAAGTGTGACGCATGCCAGTATTCTAGACATTTTTTTTGCTGTAGCAATAAAGTTTAGGGTTTAAACAATAATATTCTGTTTTATCTATATAAATTTATCCAAGACTTCATCTTTGACTGTTTTAAGCTTTTAAAAATAGTTAGAATACGGTCTTTGACGGATTGGCTAAATTTCTTCATACTAAGGCTATATTGAGGTGAAAGATCAATTTAATGACATTTGAGTTGAAGCCTAAACGAGTTCCCAAGGTTTTTGATCAACGAATAGCCCAAGAGATTTATAACTTATTTCCCGAGAACTCAGAAAAATTGAGAACTTTTTTTGCTTCGGTGGCATCGTGCAGTCCTTATTTATATTCTCAGATACTAAAAGAGAAAACTTGGTTGGTGAATACTGTAAGTAATAACGATTTTCACATCTTATCTCTGTTGGAGCCCTTAAAATCAGAAACTTATGACTCGCTATATTTAAAATTAAGGATAGCCAAAAGAAGAGCAGCCCTCTGGATTGCCCTGAACGATTTAGCTGATACTTGGCCTCTTGAGGTAGTTACAAAAAATCTGTCAGAATTTGCAGATGAAACCATAAATTTATCCTGGCGTGCGAGCTTTTTAAAGGAATTGAAAAAAGGCAAATTCCCCAAAAAATACGATGGAGATCCAAATAAAGTAGGTTTTTTTATATTAGCCATGGGCAAGTTAGGCGCGTTTGAGCTTAATTATTCGTCAGACATTGATTTAATTTGTTTTTTTGATGAGGAAGTATTTCACCCTGAGGAGTTTCAGAATGTGAGGCGCATTTTTATAAATGCAACGAAAAATATGTATCGGATTTTGAATGAAAATGGGAAAGATGGTTATGTTTTTAGAACAGATTTACGATTGCGGCCTGATCCATCAGTCACTCCGGTCTGTATGGGTGTTGATGCTGCAGAAAGATACTACGCAAGCCTCGGCAGAACTTGGGAGAGGGCGGCTTTTATAAAATCTAGAGTCTGTGCTGGTGACCATTCAGCCGGGATTAAATTTTTAAAAAATATGGAGCCATTTGTTTGGCGCAAATACCTTGATTACGCTGCAATTTCCGATGCGCATGACATCCGATTGAGAATCCGAGATCATTTCAAAACCAAAATTGGAGATATAACTTTACCTCAGCATAATATGAAACTTGGGCGAGGAGGAATTAGAGATATAGAATTCTTTACGCAAACCCATCAAATTATTTTTGGTGGCAGAGATAAAGGTCTGCGATCGAAAGCAACTATCACTTCCCTTCGGGCAATCGCTGATAAAAAATGGTTACCAAAAGCTTTAATAAAAGATTTGATTGAAAATTATCGGTTTCATCGAACAATTGAGCATCGTTTGCAAATGATAAATGACGCACAGACCCATGAACTTCCTAACTCTGATCAAGGGTTCGTCCGCCTTGCATCTTTAATGGGAACAGAAAAAGACGATTTGCAGAAAGAGTTAGTTGAAAGATTAAGTAAAACTAATAGTGCAATTGAAGGTTTTTTTGAGCCACAAATTACTGGTCAGAATATTCAAAGATCAAGCTTTTCAAAAGAACTTGAGGACCTAATGAAAAATTGGGCAAGTTTTCCAGCTTTGCGAACAGCGAGAGCGATGTCTATATTTGAACGAATAAAGCCTTTGATATTAGAAAAGATAAATTCAACTTCTAGACCTCAAGAAACTTTAAAGGCATTTGGTAATTTTCTTTCAAAGCTACCTGCGGGTATCCAAATATTCTCGCTATTTGAAAATAATAAGCAGATTTTAGATTTGCTTATTGATATTTTGGGTACTTCCGGAGCTCTGTCAGAATATTTGGTCAAAAATACTGATGTTCTAGATTCTGTGATTGCACCGGAATTTTGGGAAATTTGGCCGAGTAGAAAATTCCTCTCAAGTGAATTGGAGATAATACTTAAAAGTGAAATGGATTATGAAGCCAAGTTGGATTTAACGCGTCGATGGTGCAAAGAATGGCAATTTAAGATTGGCGTACATTACTTGAGATCTCAGATAAGTGCGAAAAAAGCAGGGGCTCAATACGCGGAATTAGCTGAAATTACTTTGAACATTATTTGGAAGGAAGTTCTTTTTGAATTTGCTAAAAAATTTGGTCCTGAGCCAGGAAATGGAGCAGCTGTGATAAGTATGGGCAGTTTAGGCTCTGGTGTATTACATGCAAATTCAGACCTCGATTTAATAATAATTTATGATGCGGATGGTAATGATCAATCTGAAGGAGACAGGTCGCTTTCGGCTCGCGAATACTATTCTCGCCTAACAAAAGCTTTTATTACTGCAATATCAGCGCCAATGAAGGAAGGGCGGTTGTATGAAATTGACATGCGACTTAGGCCTTCAGGTTTCCAAGGTCCAGTAGCAACTTCATGGAGTTCTTATCAGAATTATCAAAAAAATGAAGCTTGGGTTTGGGAGCATCTAGCATTGACAAGGGCTCGTGCGGTGGCGGGAAAAGTATTATTGTTAAACGAATTTGAAAATTTCAGAAATTCTTTATTGAAATCTTATCATCGAGAAAATATTTTTAACGAACTAATAAATATGAGAGCCAGAATATCTCAAGCAAAGTCTTTAAATCCTTGGGATGCTAAGATCGGGCCAGGACGCTTACAAGACATAGATTTACTTTCTCAGGCTGGATGTTTGGTCAACCGATCTGTTTCTCGCTCCACGGCTGCTGGCCTGGAGGCTCTTTTTTCAGGTAAATTCATATCTCAGCAAGAATTTTTTGAGATAAAAGCGGCTGCAACTCAGTTATGGTCATGGCAAATTGGTCTAAATATTTTGTTTAAAGGACAAGTTGAGCTTGAAAATTGGGATGTTTTAGATAATGGGGCCCAGGTTGAGATTTTTGAAAAACAAACCCTTTCTGAAGTTAAAGAAAGGTTGCATCATCTCTCTAATAAAATAAACAAAGTCATTGATAAAATTTTGTCTCATGAGAAGGGTTAACTAACTTATGAAAGGTGATCTAGACGATCCAAAAGCTTTGATCCAGGAAGCTTACAAAATAGAAAACATTACGCGGTCTGAATGTCGAAGCATATTTTTGGATTGGGCTCTAAGTCTGCCAATAGAGTGGGACGCGAACATAAGTATTCAAAATTTGCTTGAAAGATATCAATCTGAATTTTCCGATCATCCAATGACGGAAACGCTGGAGGAGGGACTTCTGACAATGGTTAAGCCCAAAAGGCGTGGAGGATGGAAATCAAGGCATCGATCTGAGTCTGACTGACTTTAAAAGGCTATTTTTGATGCTGTCCTTGCTAAATCGGTGATACTTTTCCAGTCTTTGTTTTCGATTAGGTGTTGAGGTGCAACCCAACTTCCTCCTACACATAGAGTATTCTCCAAATCTAGATAGCCTTTGGCATTATTAATAGTAATACCACCTGTTGGACAAAACTTTACATTTGGAAGCGGCCCTCCAATTGCTTTTAAGGCGGCTTGCCCTCCAATCGCTTCAGCAGGAAAAAATTTTTGCACAGAATATCCCAGATCAAATAAACGCATTATCTCGGTTGATGTTGCAGCACCTGGTAAAATTGGGAGATTTTGCTGTGCACAGGTCTCCAGCATATCGTCTGTAGATCCTGGAGAAACAGCAAAATTGGCACCAGCATTGATAGCGTCTTTTACATCAATAGATTTTGTAATAGTGCCGGCACCTACTACTCCTCCCGGTACTTTTGCCATTTCTGATATAACTGTTAATGCAGATTGTGTTCGTAGTGTGACCTCTAAAACGGGTAAGCCTCCAGATATAAGGGCTTCTGCCAAAGGTTTTGCTATACCAGAATCGTGAACAACCAAAACAGGGATCACCGGAGCTAATCGGCATATTTTTTCAGTTTCTTTACTAGCTTGATAAGGGTCCATTTTTTTTACAAAACTGAATTTGCACCTTCTGAAGTTGGGCCAACATGTTCTCTAAAAATATTAAATAATTCTCGACCTAATCCATATTGATTATTAGAAAGGTCGATAGAAACCGATGATCTACTTTCAAAGTTCTCAGTTTGAACTTCAAGTATTCCATTGTCAGCATCTAGCAAAACAATATCACCATCTCGAAGCTTTGAAATAGGCCCGCCATTAGCAGCTTCGGGTGTAACATGTATGGCGGATGGCACTTTTCCTGATGCCCCGGACATTCTACCATCGGTAACCAATGCAACCTTTAAGCCTCGGTCCTGTAAGGCGGACAGTACTGGAGTTAAACTGTGTAACTCGGGCATGCCATTTGCACGCGGTCCCTGAAAACGAACCACAAATATGGTATCTTCTTTGAATTCATTGTTTTTAAACGCTGTCTTGATTGCTTCTTGATCGTGAAAAATTAGAACTGGGGCTTTAATTGCCCTGAGATCTGGTTCAACAGCCGAAACCTTTGTTATAGCACTACCTAAATTACCATTAACTTGCTTCAACCCCCCAGTTCTTTGAAATGGATCCTTCAATGGGCGAAGAATTTTCTGGTTAGCAGAAGTCACGGCACCTGTTGTAAATTTTATCTCATTGTCTATTAGCCGAGCCTCATTTCGGTACTGGTTCATTCCATGCCCACTTACATTTTTTACATCATCGTGAAGTAAGCCTTCATTTAACAACTCATTGATCATAAACGAAAGCCCACCAGCGGCGTGAAAATGATTTACGTCAGCTAAGCCATTTGGATAAATTTTAGCCATGAGGGGTATTAGTTTTGCTATATCTTCAAAATCTTCCATTGCCAAATTTATGCCTGCTGCCTTAGCCATTGCGGGAATGTGAAGTACTAAATTTGTTGAGCCTCCTGTTGCCATTAAACCAACTATCCCATTTACAAATGCTTTTTCATTTAGGATTTCATAGGATGGACAGAACTCACTACTAGAAAATGAAATATCCAGTGCTCTTTGAGTTCCATACTTAGTGAGAGCATCACGAAGCGGTGTCCCTGGGTTGACAAAAGATGAGCCGGGAAGTTGTAGCCCCATAAATTCCATAAGCATTTGATTTGAATTGGCTGTTCCGTAAAATGTACACGTCCCAGGGCCATGATAGCTTTTCATTTCTGCAGTCATTAATTCGGCGCGATCAATCTCACCAGTTGCGAACTTTTGACGGATAAGAGACTTTTCATCATTGGGAAGGCCAGAAGTCATCGGCCCAGCGGGCAAAAAAATTGCAGGTAGAAAACCAAAGGTAGCAGCTGCCATGACCAAACCGGGAACGATTTTATCACAAACACCTAAATAAATTGTACTATCAAAAGTGTTGTGGCTTAAAGCTATACCTGCAGACATGGCGATAACGTCACGCGAAAACAAGGATAACTCCATACCTACTTCACCTTGCGTTATACCATCGCACATTGCAGGAACGCCTCCAGCAACCTGCGCTGTGGCGCCGTGATTTCTTGCCTCCCGTTTTATCAAATCAGGAAAATTATAAAAAGGTTGATGAGCTGATAACATATCGTTGTAGGCTGATACTATACCAATGTTTGGCACTCTTTTATTAGCTAATGTTTCTTTGTCTGCTCCCATGGCAGCGTAAGCATGTGCCTGATTTCCGCAAGAAAGATGCGCGCGTCTAGGACCTCTTTCTACTGCGGACTTCATTCTACCAACATATTTTTCCCGACTATCTTTTGAACGCTCTGTAATTCTATCGGTTACTTTTAAAAGTGTTTTATTTAATGGCATGATTTTTGAGATCCAAAATATTTTTTATTAAGTTATTTGGAATTACTCTCCCCAAAAGAAGTTCAAAATGTTAGCGCTAACTTAATTCTTTGTATAGGATTAAAAAAATTTGTGCAAGTTAGACTTTTACATATGGGAAGTCTTTTATCTTGCTTTAATTTGTGTAAAAATAATTTATGTCGGGAGAAGATAAGTACTCAATAATTCGTTTAAAACCAAAGGTTTCACCAGATAAAATTCTAGCTGGATTTCCTTGGGTATATGACAACGAGTTAGTTCTAGATCGAAGGACAAAACAACTTACATCTGGCAAAATTGTAGAATTGCAAGATAGCGCCAGGAATTTTTTGGCAACAGCAGTGGTCAATCCAAAATCAAAAATTTTTGCAAGAGTGATTACAAAAACCGCCAATAAAATTGGAGGTTCAGAACTTGTTTTTAAACGTATAAGTGCGGCCAAGGCCTTGAGGAAAGGTATTTTCACGGACCCTTACTACAGACTCATAAATTCAGAAGCAGATCAAATGCCTGGAACCATAATAGACCGGTTTGGTGATTTTTTTGTTATCCAACCGAATTGTGTCTGGGCTGAAAATAATTTAGATAATATTACTGACGCGCTGGTAGAACTTTTTAATCCAGAAGGAATTATTAAAAACGCAAATAGTCGCGCGAGAACTTTAGAGGGTTTAGATGATTGCTCACTTTTAATTCATGGATCTGTCCCAACCACTCCCTTGCAGGTGCCGATGAATGGCGCCATTTACATGGCAGATCTTAACTATGGTCAAAAAACCGGCCTTTTTTATGATCAAAGGCTGAACCAAGCATTTTTATCTAGTATCTCCAAAAACAAAACTGTTTTAGATGTGTTCTCCCATGTGGGTGGCTTTGCACTGGCAGCTCTGGTTGGTGGAGCTGTTGAGGCAACGGCTGTCGATGCATCTCAGGCAGCTTTGGAATTGGCAGAACAGGGGGCTGAAGTTAGTGGCTTCAAGTCTGCGCTTTCGATAATAAAAGACGACGGATTTAATGCATTAAAGTGTCTAAGAAATGAAGGAAAAAAGTTTGACATCGTTATTTGTGATCCGCCTGCGTTCGCTCCCTCAAGACAAGCATTAAGCTCAGGTCTTCGCGCTTATGAGCGACTTGCTAGAATTTCTGCTGGTTTAGTCGAGGAGGGAGGTATTTTGGTGCTTTGTTCGTGCTCTCATGCAGCTTCACTATCTAAATTTCGAGGGTCCTGTATTAGAGGTATCAATTCCGCGGGAAGAAGATCTTCTATCATTTTTACTGGATTCGCAGGTCCAGACCACCCGGTGCATCCGATGTTATCTGAAAACGGATACCTGAAATCTCTTTTCTTTTCGTTATGAATTATTTGATCGACACCTGTGTTTTATTTCCTACAGTGATGCGAACAATCTTGTTGGATGCTGTTAAATCAAAACATGACAGCGCTTTTTGGTCAGAAAAAATATTGAGCGAATGGTCCGCTTCGGCAAAAAAAGTTGGTGAGCTTGGACAGTTACAAGCAGACGCAGAAATATCCATTTTGAGAGCTAATTGGCCAAATAGTATAATTAGTTTTAGTTTAGAGCTTGAAGATAGTTTGTACTTACCAGACTTAAATGACCGACATGTTTTAGCGGCTGCTATTGCCGGAAAATGCGACGCGATCATAACGCTTAATAAAAAAGATTTTCCCAGGCAAATTTTAGATCAATATGGGTTAATACGAGTAGATCCTGATCATATAATATTAGAATATTTAAAAGATGATGCCCCTATCATTGTTGAAATCGCTCAGGATTTATTAAGCGAAGCCAATAGAAAATTTAACCAAGAGTGGACAATCCGCCAATTACTTAGGAAAGCACGACTGCCAAGAACAGCAAAAGCTCTTTCTATTCTAATTGATGGTTAATTTTCTATTTCGACTTTAAGATTGAATGCCCTGCATATACGGCGGTATCCCCTAATTCCTCTTCAATGCGGATAAGTTGGTTATACTTGGCTAGTCTGTCAGATCGTGCCAAAGAACCAGTTTTAATCTGACCACAATTAGTTGCGACTGCAAGATCAGCTATCGTCGCGTCTTCGGTCTCGCCAGATCTATGGCTCATTACATTAGTAAAGTTTGCTCGGTGTGCCATTTCAACTGCACTCAAGGTTTCCGATAAAGTTCCAATTTGGTTAACCTTGACAAGCATGGAGTTCGCCGCTTTTTTATCAATGCCCATTTTTAATCTTAAAGGATTTGTCACAAAAAGATCATCTCCAACCAGTTGAACTTTATCACCAAGTGTTTCGGTTAGAGCTACCCATCCTTCCCAATCATCTTCAGCCATGCCATCTTCAATAGAAATTATTGGATAATCTTTAACTAAGCCTTCGAGATAGGCTATATTTTCAGAGCTGCTGAATTCTCGTCCCTCACCCTTAAAGACATATTTATTTTTATGATAATACTCTGTTGAAGCACAATCCAAGGCCAAAAAGACATCATTTCCGGCAGAATACCCAGCTTTTTCTACGGATTTTAAAATAAAATCAATAGCCTCTCTCGTTGACTTAATGTTTGGAGCAAAACCACCCTCGTCGCCAATTCCAGTTGATAAGCTTGCGTCTTTTAATTCGTTTTTTAGAGTATGAAAAATTTCTGATCCTATTCGGACAGCATCTTTTATATTTTCCGCTACCACGGGCATAATCATAAACTCTTGAATATCAATAGGATTATCAGCGTGTTCGCCGCCATTAATAATATTCATCATTGGAACGGGAAGAGTTTTTGCGGTGGGCCCACCGACATATCGATATAGAGATAAATTGCAAAAATCAGCAGCTGCTTTCGCGCAGGCAAGTGAAACACCCAGAATTGCATTGGTTCCTAAACGCGACTTATTTGGTGTCCCATCTATTTCAATCATTGAAGCGTCAATTGACGCCTGTTCACTCACATCATACCCGACCAATGCATCAGCTAATTCACCATTAACTGCAGCTACTGCGTTAAGCACACCTTTTCCATTGTATCGTTTTTTATCAGCATCTCTCTTTTCTACTGCCTCGTGAGCACCCGTTGATGCGCCCGAGGGAACGGATGCTCGGCCTAGTGTCCCGTCCTCCAAAGTTACATCGACTTCAACTGTAGGATTTCCCCGACTATCTAAAATTTCCCGCGCATGAATATCGATTATTGTACTCATTTAATAAGCCTCTCTTTATTATGAGCTCCAGGTAACAAAAATTAAATTTAATGTATATACTTATTGTTAGCGATAACACTGAACCTTTTATATCTTTTGATTTACACTTTTTTGTATTTTAACTAATCTCCTTTCTCGCCCAAAGGTATAGATACCAGAACTCACTACTAACAAACCCCCTAATAAAATTGGCAACGTAAGTTTTTCTCCTAAGATTAAACTTGCAAGGCCTAAAGAGAATAGAAGCCTTGAGTAGCGAAATGGCGCAATAACCGACACATCGCCTTTACGGGTAGCTAAAACAAGCAAGAAATAGCCAGTAAGGCCTATAATTGCAGTGCATATTAATATAATTGCTTCATATGTAGTGGGCATTATGGGAGGTCCAAAAAAAGGATAAGCAATAAACCCAGCACTTCCCATTGCTAAGCATGCATAAAAAGTAACAGTTAAAGTCGGAATTTCAGTTGCCATATCTCTAGTGACTACGTCTCTTAGGGCTAAGCATAAAACTGCTGCCAAACCTAAAAGTGATGCCAATTGGAAGCTCCCATAGCCGGGCTGAAGTATAATTATAACGCCCAAAAATCCAATAAAAATTGCTGACCATCTGCGCCACCCAACCTTTTCGCCCAACAAAATGGCCGCTCCTAAAGTTACAAATAATGGCGTTGCTTGCAAAATAGAAGCTAGTAACGACATTGGTATCAAAACCATGGCAGAGGTAAAAGAAAGAGCTCCGAACAAGTCTGCAATCGTTCGTGATATTACATGCTTATTAAGTAGTATTTTATCAGCCAGGTTCACATTCAAAATAATGGCGAGCACTAGTGTGATTAATGCACCGCCAAAGCCTATTGAAAAGAGAATTTGAGTGGCAGGTAGCCTGGCCGATAGTAATTTTATAAATGTGTCCTCAACAGCAAAACATGCCATTGACATCATCATAAATAAAATACCGCGGAGATTTACCATTTGAACCCAAATAATAATCCAAACCTGTCACTCAGAAGGGTTTGGTTGTCAAGTTATGACTTTTTTAATGGAACGCCATAGAGCTCGAGTTTATGACCCATGAGTTTATACCCAAGCTTTTGAGCAATTTTTTCTTGTAATTTTTCAATGTCAGAGTCCATGAACTCTATAACTCTCCCAGAATTAATATCAATCAGATGGTCATGGTGTTCACGTTCGGCGTCTTCATAGCGCGCTCGGCCATCGCCAAACTCTAACTTATCTAAAATGCCTGCTTCATCAAAAAGCTTAACGGTTCTGTATACAGTTGCTATAGAAATGGTGAGATCGATTTTTGATGCTCGTTTGTGCAATTCCTCTACGTCAGGATGATCAGCAGCGTCTTCTAACACCTGAGCGATGATTTTACGCTGGCTCGTCATACGCAAGCCTTTTTGCTCGCACCTTTGCAGAATTGTGTCTGTCATTTTGAATATATTTTTTAATAAACGCTTAATGTTATGGTCATGTTTAGCCGAAATGCAAGAACTAGGTACCACAGAATGTTTTTAAAACTTCTTCCTCTTCCGTCGGGATAGCTTCTAAATCTGAGTACTCTAGGGTTTTCTCATAAGGTGATTTTAAGGCCTTGTTTAATCGATGAAAAAGATCAAAATCAGAATTTAGCGCTGCTGTTATTGCAAGTTCTATTTGATGATTTCGTGGTATTAAATTTGGATTTGCCTTAGCCATAATTGAAATTGGGTCAGGTTCGCCTGATATTCGATTTTTCCAAGTCTTAAACCAATCAGGGTCAACAGATTTGAAGTATTCGGGCTCCTCCGTAAGCTTTCTAAAGCTTATCGTGAAATCCTCATTTCTCGATGCTAAGCCATTTAAAAAGTTACTTATCAATTTATAATCACTGGGTTTGGTTTTGGAGATGCCAATTTTTTTTCCAAATTTTTTTAACCACAAACTTCTTATTTGATTTGGCATTTCGTGGACCAAATTTTTAAATTTATTCAATACATCTTCATCGTTGTTTACTATTGGCAAAAGTGCATTTGCCAATTGTGCCATATTCCAGACAATTACATCGGCTTGAGCTGAGTAAGCATATCGCCCGTGGGTATCTATCGAAGAAAAAACCTTTGAGGGGCTATAGTTATCCAAAAACGCACAGGGACCGTAATCGATTGTTTCACCTGATATTGAACAGTTATCGGTATTCATTACCCCGTGGATAAAACCAACACTTAGCCAATCGGTTACCAAATCGCTATGTGCATTGATCACGCGACTCAAAAATTCTGAGATGGATTTTGTTTCGTTATAATGTCTCTCCTGTGTATACTTATATAAGGTTTCAAGAGCTTCCGTATCCTTTTTATATGCAAAGTATTGAAACGTTCCGACGCGTATATGACTTTTCGCAATTCTTGTTAAAATGGCTCCTGGGAGTACGGTTTCTCTCAATACTTTATCGCCAGTCTCAACCGCAGCTAAAGATCTAGTGGTCGGAATTCCTAAATGATGCATGGCTTCTGACACTATGTATTCTCGTAGAACAGGGCCTAACCAAGATAATCCATCGCCACTACGAGAAAAAGGTGTTGTTCCAGAACCCTTCAATTGGATATCGAATCGTCCTGATTTCGTATTTAGCTCACCTAGCAAAAGCGCTCTGCCGTCACCTAGTTGTGGACTGTAATAGCCAAATTGATGCCCAGCATAGGCTTGTGCTAAAGGATCTGCTCCGTCCGGTAACATTTGTCCTGAAAAGATCAATTCTAGTCCACTGCTAGGAAGTTTTATCTCTAATTCTTTTGCTAATTGAAAATTACAAGCTACCAGTTCAGCCTTAGTAACTGTTGCAGGTTTTTGTTTATGAAAAAACTGACTTGGAAGAGTGGAATAGGTATTATCAAAAGGAAATTGTGCATTCATGTTTACTAGCAATCGATTTTTATTCCATACCTAGTAAATTTTTCACTTAAAAGCGAGCCAAACGCTCAGTCAATAAAGAGAAAAATCCGTCAGCATTCACATCGCCAATAAAATAGGCATTTTTTGGACGATTTGTGACTTTCCACCAGTCGGCTACCGTCATTCCTAAAGTAAGTTCAGACTGGGTTTCTATTTCAACATTAATGTGACGACCTGAAAATAAATCTGGTGATAGTAGGTAGGCAATAACGCAGGGGTCATGCAGTGGGGCGCCATCCGATCCATATTTTTCTTTATCGAACCGTTCAAAAAAATCAGTCATTTCAGCTACCGCTTTACCTACCGGTGAATTCAGTGCCCGAAAAGCATCATTCCTAGCCTTATTTACAAGAACTTTATGAGTAACATCAAGGGGTAATACAGTGATTTGAATGTTTGATTGAAATACAATTTCTGCTGCCTCAGGATCTACATATATGTTAAATTCTGCCGTGGGCGTGATATTGCCAACTTCAAAATAAGCTCCGCCCATTAAAACGATCTCTTGGATTTTTTCTTTTATGTCCGGTGCCTTTTCAATTGCTGTCGCTATATTTGTGAGTGGTCCCAATGGACATAATGTAATTGTGCCAGCTTCGTTGGATCGAATTGTTTCAATTATAAAATCAACTGCATGTTGCTTTTGGAGAGGCATTTTGGGATCTGGAAGGGTCGGACCATCCAGGCCAGTCTTTCCATGAACATGCTCGGCTGTTACAAGTGGTCTTTTAATTGGGGCGTCACAGCCTGCAAAAACCTTTTTCTCAGTTTTTTGCGCTAACTCACACACTATCCGTGCGTTTTTTTTTGTTAAATCAAGCGGAACATTACCTGCTACTGCAGTAATACCAAGAACCTCGATTTCTTTGGGGCTGGCTAATGCTAACAGTATTGCAACAGCATCATCTTGGCCAGGATCTGTATCAATAATTATTTTACGCTTTTGCATGAACTTAACCCTAATTTTAATTTAATTAACTAAGTCGCATTACCGTATTAAAAAACCTGCGCAAAAGGAAGCGCAGGTTCAACATTAATAGAATTAAAATTCAACCGTCAAAGTCTACAATCTCTGTCAACTTCAGTGCAGTACTTCTTAACTTTGCCAAATCCATCAGATTAACATCATCTGGTGTAAAACTACCCCAGTTTTTCACTAGCTCGGCTGGCTCAGTATTAGGTGCTATCGGGTACTCAAAATTTGCAAGTGCGTAAATTTTCTGCGCATTAGGGGAACTTAAAAACTCCATAAGTTTTATGGCATTTTCTTTATTGGGCGAGTACTTTGCCAAAGCTATTCCAGATATATTTACATGCGTACCACCGTTTTCAAACTCAGGAAAAACTATTCTCACACTGTCTGCCCATGCTTTTTGCTCAGGATCTTTAAGCATCTTACCCATGTAGTATGTGTTACCGATTGATATATCACATTCGCCAGCCCAGATTGCTTTAACTTGTGCCCGATCGTTACCTTGTGGTTTGCGGGCTAAATTGTTTTTCACAGACCTTAACCACGCTTCTGCTTTTTCAGCCCCATGATGATGAATTATCGCTGACGTTAGCGCGACAGTGTAAGCATTTGTTCCCGATCGAGTACAAATACGTCCCTTCCACTTTGGATCGGCCAAACCCTCATAGGTCGTAACTTCACCTTCGGCCACTTTGTCTTTACTTGCATAAATAATCCTTGCACGAGTTGTTAATCCAAACCAATGGTTTTCTGGATCTCGGTAGATAGAGGGAATATTTTTGTTCAATGTTTCATTTACGACAGGCTGGGTAAGACCGGCATCAACTACTGCTGCCAAACGTGAAATATCAACAGTTAGAACAACGTCAGCTGGGCTACGTTTCCCTTCGGCTGTCATTTTTTCAATCATACCTTTTCGCAGATATGCCACGTTTACATTAATACCTGTTTCTTCAGTAAAAGCGTCTGTCAGCGGCTGTATAAGAAACGGTTGACGATAAGAATAAATATTAATTTCGGTGGCTGCTACGGTCCCAGCCGTTAAAATTAAAAGAATAATCGAGACTAAATTTTTAAACACCTTATGAACCCCATTTTTATCAAACGACGATACCGTAATTATATTTGGTAATTTTTGTCAACCGAATTCCTGACAAAAATACTTGACATTAAAAAAAATTTCTTACTAAAAGGCTAAGGATTTAATTTTAGTGAAAGAAAAAAAGGAAATAGAGATGATTTCACACCGACTTACTGCTTCGGCACTAGCTATCTGCGTAAGCGCAACTGCGCTCACTGCACATCATTTTTATGGACCCTATCCAGTTACTTTAAAAGGTTACAGCGGAGATAAAACGAACTCTGTTTCCTATGGTGGCCAGATAGCCCGTCAGACAATGGAACAAAGTCTTAAAAAACTCGCTTCTACTGGTAATGGTGGTGGAAACGCTGCTGATGTTGAAGCCCAAATGATGCAGTATTTTTCAGGTCCGACTAAAGACTTGGCTATTTTGTCTCCAGCTTCAAAAGATGGGTTCAAAATAAAACAAACCACAATTGGTGAACTATCGTCTTCGGCAAATTTAGAAGGAAAATTCTACAAAGGATTGATGTCAGCTTGGCCAGGTAATCACACCGGCGTTGATGTCATGAAGGATATGATTTCGCGAGCTGCAAAAACAAATAAAGGATTTGATGCAGAAAACGGTTACGATTATGCGCAACTAATCTCTAAATTTACAATGGGCGCTGTTCAGTACAGTCAGGCTGTCGATAACTATCTTGATGAAAAAATGACTGCTGATGTCAAACCAAATGATGCGCCTTACAAAGAAGGCAAGCATTACACTGGTAAAGAACATTCATGGGATGAGGGCTTTGGTTACTTTGGAGCTCCGGCGCATACCTTGGGTATGACTCCTGCTGCCGCTTATGACATAGCAAAAAGAAAAGATATGGCATCAGCCGATAAAAATGGTGACGGAGTTGTCGACTTAAAATCAGAAATGGTTTTCGGTCCGGCATATTATGCCGCAGCATTTGATAAGTCAGGAAATACAAATTACTTGGCTTTAATAATGCAGGCATACATTGATGGTCGGAAAGTTATTTCTGGTGCAAAAGGTGAAAAGCTAAGCACCACAGAACTGGCTGTCATTAAAGGTCACGCTGCAACTATCGAAGAAAATTGGGAAAAAGTTTTGGCCGAAGCTGTATTCAAGTATGCTGGTTCCGTTTACAAAGATATAGCGGCTATGAAAGAAAACGGCGTGGATGACAAAGGTTACCGCAAATATGTAAAGCATTGGGGTGAGCTTGCCGGATTTTCAATGGCAATTCAGTCAGGTAGAAAAAACCTTGGATCAACGGCTGTTGAAATGAACAAATTAATTGGTTTTGGTCCGGTGACTGCTGATAATAGCTACGTAACAGGCGTTGACGGTAATGGTAATTTTGTAAGAGACAGAAAAATGACTTGGTCAGATTATCAATTAAACATGTTAAAAATTCAAAAGCTGATGGCTGATACATTCGGCTTAAAATCACGTGGTAATGACATGCTTAATGAGCTTGCCAAAATGAGTGCTTCAGCTGATGCGGATACAAACGCAGAAACTGATTAAAAACTTGAAAACACGGCGCTAATAGTTTAGGGCCGTGTCTTTTTGCAGATAGGTAGTTGTCTTGGAAGATCTTATAGGAACTCTTACCACATTTGGATTATACCTTGAGACTTATTTAACTTCGCTTTCTGCAGATTTTTTAAATCATAAAAAACGAATATTTGTGGGTTATCTGGCCATTTCTGTTGTAATGGCCTTAGTATTTCTGTGTGCATGGCGAGGTTTGGGGTTACGCGGCGCTTTTGGTAAAGTTTTTGATAAAAATATTTTTTGGTCGAGATCAGCAAAGGCTGATTATTTTATCTATGCTATAAATCGAATAATTTCCATATTGATTTCGCCTTATCTTATCGCTCAAGGAGCAGTGACCACTTTACTATTTTTTCAATTGAGTAAGCAAAATGTAATTGGCTTCCTGTCTCTAGACCACTGGCCGAGTGTACTAATTATCACACTATACACTTTGACCTATTTTTTTATGGATGATTTATCGAAGTATTTTGTTCATAGATGTATGCATCGGTGGCAGTTCTTATGGGCTTTTCATAAAGTTCACCACTCAGCTGAAACTATGACACCAATTACAGTGTATCGTGTTCATCCGGTAGAAAGTATAATCTATGGTTTGCGAGGTTCTATTGTTATTGGAGCAGTGATAGGAATTTTTGCTTATTGTTTTGGGATAGATAATTTTTCACTAGCTACTCTGTTGGGAGTGAATTTATTTTCATTTATTTTTAATATAGCAGGAGCTAATTTGCGACATTCTCACATTGAAATTGCATATTGGCCATGGCTGGAAAAAATATTTATTTCTCCTGCTCAGCATCAGTTACACCATTCGATCGAAAATAAACATTTCAATAAAAATTATGGAGCAATGCTAGCCATCTGGGATTGGCTTTTCGGATCACTCCATTTCTCAGAAACCGGTAAGTCAATAAGGTTTGGTCTTCGTCCAAATGAAGCAAGTGCTACAAATATAATTAGTATCTACCTTAAGCCTTTTGTCGAAATATCTAACATTTTTAAATACTTTTATACTACCTTGGTAAAATTGCTAAAATTAAATATTCTCCGATAAGAAATAATCTAAATACATTTTGGTTAAAGTTTCAGAAAATATTTTGCTCACTTAATTTTGCTGGGTGATTTAATTTCGTATTAGTGGATAAAGCTAATTTTAGTGAACGCTATAACTTTGATAATAACTTTCTTCTGCCTCCAGTGGATTACATTCACTTTTCGTGATGGATGCTGCAAATTTTCTAGCGCTGGTTACTAAGTAAGATGCAAATTTAGGAGCGACTAAGTTCGAGGCTAAAAGTAATGCATCTTCCAACTCTTCGTCTTGTGCAAAGCCAATAATATTGGCAAAACAACTTTCATCACCTCCAATGCATTTACACGCCAGGTCATGTTTCATTATTGGTCGACGAGAATATTTAACGCACAGAGTGAAAATTTCATCAAAAGCATCAATAGCTTGTCGAGTTTTTGTTATCCCTAAATCATAAGTAATGGTAGCCCAAAACGCATTTTGTAGGTCATGATCCGCCTTGGCGCATTGTGACCAATATCTCAGAAACAAAATTGCATTTTGTTCTAACTGGTTCAATTCTGAAAGATATCCTACTGGAGCACCTCCACGATAAATTTGGTTTTTAATTTCGGAATTATCCATTTTTTTTCCAATAAAATTAAGGGTTTTCGAATTTATGATCCGACTTAGTATTCTTTTCATGATGAACCGTTGAATTGAATTCTTCGCTGTCTGCTAGAAGTTCAATAATGCCTTGATCTAACTCGCTACTGGTTTCACAGTAAGACATTAATAAAGCGCTTTTATCAAACGCTTGGATGTACTTTTTTTTAATCAAATCGCAGCTCTTCGTTACTATTTATTATTAAATAAACCCTACTGAAACTGTCAAGAATAAACTTGACAAAAAAAGTCAGATTTATATTAAGATCGAATAGAGGGTGATGTAATGAAGCATAATGTTTTATATGAAGACGTGAAGTTTGAACAGGTAAGTCTTTTAGACGAAGCGTGTAAAATATATCCTAATCTTTCAGAGGTTCGAAAAAAAAGCCCAAACACTTACAAAGATTTTGAAAAAATGTATGAAGAAATGTGCAGAAAGCTTGCTCCAGAATGTCGAAGTTTGACACACGCCAGTAGTATAGTGAATTTAATTTTTCGGGTACACGGAAGTGGAACTTATTATAGTGACAAGACTAAAAGCAATGTATTTTTTCTCAAATTAAGTGAAACAACCGTTGATCGTTTATTGAATGAGGTGGAACAATTTAAACTTTGGGTCGATTGCATTTTGCGCACTCAACCGTAAACTACCGAAGTCTTTTTTATCGGGTATGTTTTCAAAGTGATTTAAGCTTCTCTTATTAAGAATTTTTTGCTTGTTGCCAGAGGGTTTCCATTTCTTCCAAAGTTGTATTTTCTATTTTTCCGCCTTGGGAGCGTATTGTGTCCTCAACGAACTTGAACCGGTTTATGAATTTTCTGTTTGTTTGTTTAAGAGCTTCTTCTGAATCAACACCAAGGTGGCGGCCCAAGTTTACGATTGAAAACATTAGATCTCCAAATTCTTCATTAATCTTTTCTTGAGATTCGAGTTCTTTTGCTTCGACTAGCTCTTTTGTTTCTTCCTCTATTTTTTCCAAAACTTGTAAAATATTAGGCCAATCAAACCCAACTCTGGCAGCCCTTTTTTGCAACTTGAGAGACCTTACCAATGCGGGGAGGTTGAGAGCTACATCATCCAAAATTCCTGTCTGATTTTTTTTTGCTCTTTCTTCTGCTTTGATTGACTCCCAATCGTTTACCTGTTGGAATGCTGTCTTGTTTCTATGTTCATTACCAAAAACATGAGGATGCCTTTGTATCATTTTTTGCGATATTTGGTTTACAACATCATTAAAATTAAAGAGGTCCTCTTCTTCTGCCATTTGTGTGTGATAAACAGTTTGAAGCAGCAAATCCCCTAATTCATTTTTAAGATCATCCCAGTTTTCACGCTCAATGGCATCAGCAACTTCATAAGCTTCTTCTACAGTATAAGGCGCAATCGTCTTGAAATTCTGTTCAATATCCCAGGGGCATCCGCCATCAGGATCTCTAAGCGCTCTCATTATTTCTAATAATCGAGGCATTCCTTTTGAGGGATTATTAATTAGATTTTCATCAAAAGACATTGCAACGTCCCTTTTTCTCAGATTGAATGATCAAACACCAAAATATACGAGCGAGTCATACTTATGGCAATATTGAATAGCATAGCCGGTTTTGAGAAAGATATGGCAAAGTGGCGCCAACATTTGCATCAAAATCCAGAGCTTGGCCGAGAATGTTATAAAACTGCTGAATATGTAAGTGAACGTTTAAAAGAATTTGGTATTACTGAAATTCATACGGGATACGCTTCTAGTGGACTTGTGGCGATAATAGAGGGTAAGGGTCCCGGTCGGACTATTGGTTTAAGAGCTGATATGGATGCTCTGCCTATAACGGAGAATACTGGATTATCTTATTCTTCAGTAAATGAAGGCGTGATGCATGCTTGTGGACATGACGGCCATACAACCATGTTACTTGGGGCGGCACGTTATCTTTCCGGAACTAAAAATTTTAGTGGGCGAGTTGCGCTTATTTTTCAGCCTGATGAGGAAGCGACTGGTGGTGCTAAGGCAATGGTTGAAGAAGGCATTATAGAACAATTTCAGATAGAGGAAGTTTACGCACTCCATAACATCCCTGGCCATGATGTAGGAGTAATGTACACGCGTTCTGGCCCAATAATGGCAGGTGCGGATAACTTCAGTGTTGAAATCAAAGGGAAAGGTGGCCACGCTGCCTATCCACATGAAGTAAAGGATCCAATAGTTGCAGCCTTATCTATTGCACAGGCTTTTCAGACAATCGTTAGTCGAAACAATATTCCTAGCGATGACTTGGTTATTTCCATAACGCAAGTGCATAGTGGGACTACGGATAATGTGATACCGGAAACAGCCTATTTGAATGGAACAGTGCGGACATTTGATTTGTCTGTTCAGGAAATGGTCATAAAACGTATGGAAAAAATTATTTCAGGGCTCGCCATGAGTTTCGAAGTTGAGGCGAAACTTAATTATGAGAAAGGATACCCACCCACCATAAATCATGAGGAAGCAACAAATTTCGCAATCGAGGTTGCTAACGACGTCTGTGGACCTGATCAGGTATTAACTTCGGTAAGTAAGGAAATGGGCGCGGAAGATTTCAGCTACATGTTAGATAAAAGACCAGGTGCGTACCTATTTTTAGGAATAGGAGAAGGTGCTGGTTTACATAATCCAAATTATGACTTCAATGATGCTGCTGCACCTATCGGCGCATCTTTTTTTGCTCGGCTAATTGAGAAAGCCCTTCCTTTAGGCTAGAGTATTTTAAGATTAATAAATTAAATTTTGTAAAGAAAATCAGAGATAAAAATGGTATTAAGTAACGCAAAAACTGAGATAGATCTCGCTTTTACAAGAAAAGATTTAAAGGGTTTATCATACGAAAATGCTTTCGGTGGTTCGACTTCATTTTTGCGACGACGCTACACCAAAAACTTAAAAGATGTTGATATAGCGATAACTGGGGTGCCCTTTGATCAAGCAGTAACCAATCGGCCAGGCGCCAGATTTGGTCCTAGGGCTATTAGGGAAGCATCAACTTTACAGACATTTGATCCGCCATATGGCTGGGACTTTGATCCTATGCGAGAGTTAAATATTGTTGATTACGGTGACTTGGCTTTTGATTATGCCAAAGTGCAAGAGTTTCCCTCCTTATTGGAGCAGCATATATCTAAAATTCTGTCAAATAATGTTTCAACAATAGTTTTAGGGGGTGATCATTTTATAACATACCCAATCTTAAAAGCTTATTTTAATAAGCTAGGGTCACCTTTATCTTTACTACAATTTGATGCGCATTCAGATACTTGGCCGGATGATGATGAAGACCGAATTGATCATGGAACAATGTTTTATAAGGCAGTAAAAAGTGGAATAATCGACCCTAAAACATCGGTTCAAGTTGGTATTCGTACAACAAATGAAGATACCTTGGGGGTAAATATTATTGATGCAAGGGAAGTACATGAAAATGGCCCAGTTGAGGTCGCAAAAAAAATAAAATCAATTTTGGGAAATCAACCCACATACCTGACATTCGATATTGATTGTCTTGACCCGGCTTTTGCTCCAGGCACTGGGACACCAGTTTGGGGCGGTTTATCTTCCGGTCAGGCTGCAATTCTTCTTAGGGATATCGCAGGGATTAATATGATAGGTGGAGACGTTGTTGAGGTTTCACCTAGCTATGACACTTCTGGTGCTACGGCGATTGCTGGCGCTCATGCTGTTACGGAGCTTTTATGCATTTGGGGCTCTAATTCAAAAAATAAGAGGGCTTGACCCAAGCTTCTTAAAAATCTTATCACCTCGCCATGGTTCCTTTACAAAAATTAGAACAAATTCATCAAAGATATGAATTCCTAGAGGCTCAGATGAGTACGGGAATATCTGGTGAAGAAATAGCCAAACTTTCTAAAGAGTACTCACAATTAAAACCAGTAGTTGAAAAGATCGAGGAATATAAATCGCTGCTTGAAGACTTAAAGGAAGCTGAAGATATGATGGCTGATCCTGATATGCGGCAACTTGCGGAAGAAGAATTGCCTCTTTTAAAAGCGCGTGTGCCCGCAGTTGAAAAACTGCTGCAGTTGGCGCTACTGCCGAAAGATGCTGCAGATGAAAGATCTGCAATGATCGAAATTAGACCAGGTACTGGTGGAGATGAGGCGGCCTTGTTCGCTGCTGATCTTTTAAGAATGTATCAAAGATTTTCTGAGACGAGTGGTTGGACATTTGAAGTCATTGAAGAACAGTTATCGGAATTAGGAGGAATAAAAGAGGTTGTTGTTCACATAAAAGGAGATGGAGTTTTCGCCAAACTTAAATATGAAAGTGGTGTTCATCGAGTTCAACGTGTTCCCGAAACTGAAAGTGGAGGTAGGGTACATACTTCTGCCGCAACTGTTGCAGTTCTTCCTGAAGCTGAAGATGTCGATATAAAAATTGAACAAAATGATCTTCGGATTGATACTATGCGAAGTTCTGGAGCAGGGGGGCAGCATGTGAATACTACTGACTCTGCTGTTAGAATAACTCACATACCTTCGGGAATTGTTGTAACAAGCTCTGAGAAATCTCAACATAGAAATCGAGAAATTGCTATGCAGGTTTTAAAGACGCGTCTTTATGATTTGGAGCGACAGAGGGTTGATAATGAAAGGTCGGCTGATCGAAAATCACAGGTAGGCTCAGGAGATAGATCGGAAAGAATTAGAACTTATAACTTTCCGCAGGGTCGTGTTACCGATCATCGAATTAACTTAACTTTGTATAAGCTAGATCAGATTATCCAGGGAGATTTGGTTGAAATGGTTTCAGCGCTGATTGAATATGCTCAAGCGGAAAAATTAGCTGAGATTGACGAGTGAAATTAAAAAAGGTTTTAGCCGATACCACAATTAAATTATCTGAATCAGGAATTGAAGGTTCGGCAAGGGATGCTAGGATTCTGACTGCATATGCGCTTCAGATTCCAATTTCTGAATTGTCACTTAAGATCAATGAGCAAGTATCGGGGAAAATAACCTCTAAACTTGAAAAATTAATACTCCGCAGAATTAATAGAGAGCCTATTTCAAAAATTTTAGGGAGAAGAGATTTTTGGGGTCGGACGTTCTCTATTAATGAAAATGTGCTGGATCCAAGGGGTGATACGGAGACACTAATAGATTTTGTAATAGAAAAACCAGTTAAATCGGTTTTAGAGCTTGGTACAGGTTCTGGTGCAATTGCAATAACCCTGGCTTGCGAATGGAAAGAGGTTCATGTGACAGCGGTAGATATCTCGGAAGATGCTCTCTTGCTGGCTAAATTAAACGCGGAAAAGTTTAATGTTCAAAACAAAATCCATTTTTTAAAGTCTGACTGGTATGACAATGTAAAAGGGCTCTTTGATCTCATAATCTCGAACCCTCCTTATATTGGTTTGGCAGAACAAGATGAATTATCTGCCGAAGTTATAAAATATGATCCTGAAATTGCGTTGTTTGCTGGTCGTGATGGATTGGACGCTTATAAAAAGATAATCCCCAACTTACCAAAATTTTTGAAACCAGATGGTTTTGTTGCTCTCGAAACAGGGGCATCACAAAGTAATCAAGTTAAAAAAATGATGAATGCAGTTGGTTTCATTGATGCAAAAATAGTAAAAGACTTGTCAGGAAAAGACCGTTTAGTGGCGGCAAAACTTGCTTGATTGATAAATTTTTATTGTTTTATTCTTTTTAGCCTTGTTTATTTATATAAAATTAGGTTACAAAGTGCATGTAAAGCGCTTACAGCCTTGGCTGCCGCGCAAATAACAACAAGCCCACATCGCAAATAGTTACAATATTAACAGCTCGCGATGAACAATATAGATTGATATAAGGCTCGAAAATTTAATGAGATCTCCCAAATCGCGCTCTCGGAGTAAGCAGAATAGAAATAACAACCGTTCTGTCGGTAACGTGTTAAACAGAGTTTTTGATAGCTCTGGACCAGAAGGTAAAGTTCGTGGAACACCCCAGCAGATTATTGACAAGTATAATCAGTTAGCGAGAGACGCACAGCTTTCAAACGACCGCGTTGCTACGGAAAACTTTCAGCAGCACGCTGAGCACTATCTGAGGCTTCTTGCTCATGCTCAAAAAGAGCAAGAGGCAAGGCGCGAGCAACAAGAGAAAGAGAATAGGGGCCGAAACGGTGATAGGGAAAGAAATAGAATAGAAAACGGGCCCGATACATCCGGCGGAAACGTTTCGGATTTGGAAAAAGATACCAAAGCTACTTCGGGCGCCGATGGCGGTAAAAACCATTATGAAGCAATTCAAGAAAATAACCCGCTAGAGAAAAGCAGCTCAGGCTCTGATGACAATGACAGGTCTTTCAAGGAGAATAGGCGTAAAAGAAACAACAATAGTCAATCTGATGCCATTGATAAGGATGACAACCCATCAGCTGACAATACTTCAAAAGAGGCTGCTGAGTAGTTAATTTACCCTTAGATGATTAGCTAATAGACAAAATTCTTCTATTGTTAGGTTTTCGGCTCTTGCTGCAGGATCTATTTTTAATTTTTTAAGTATATTTTCTATATCAGGTGTTAAGCTTTTAAGCGACGATCTCAACATTTTCCTGCGCTGATTAAAAGCTGTAGCTACAACTTTTTCAAGATTGCTCAAATTGGCATTATAATTTGGTGATTTTAATGCTTCTATTTGAACGACTGCACTCGTCACTTTAGGGGAGGGATAAAAAACTTCGGGGTTTAGTTTCATCTTTATGGAGGTTTTACATCGCCAATTTGAAAGTACCGATAGCCTGCCATATGACTTTTCGCCTGGTTTCGCCGCTATTCGTTCTGCAACTTCGTTTTGAAACATAAGTGTTAAACTATGCCAAAAAGGTGGCCAATCTTTAGCACTCAACCACTCAATTAAAAGTTTTGTTCCGACATTGTAAGGAAGATTGGCAATAACTTTAACTGGCTTCGTAAAATACTTTTCTTGCTGTATCTCATTAGCATCGCCTTCTATTATTTGTAATCTGTCAGGGTAATGATTTTGAATTTCTCTCAATGCCGAAATGCATCTTTTGTCCTTTTCAATGGCTACTACTCTGTGAGCTCCTTCTGAAAGAAGTCCTCTTGTTAAGCCACCTGGACCGGGCCCAATTTCCAAAATCTCAAAATTTGTTAGATCTCCTGCTAACCTAGCTATTTTCGAAGTAAGATTTAAGTCGAAGATAAAATTCTGGCCTAAAGATTTTTTTGCGTTGAGATCATATTTTTCAATGACCTGTCTTATAGGCTGAAGTTTATTGATCTTTTTGTTCCTTTTTTGACAAATTCCAAGCCAGTTTTATAGCTTCTATAGTCGAAGTAGGATTAGCCAGATTTTTGCCAGCTATATCGAAAGCTGTTCCATGATCAGGTGAAGTCCTTATGAAACTCAGCCCAATTGTTAAGTTGACACTAGTATGAAAATCTAGTGTTTTTATTGGTATTAGTGCTTGATCATGATACATGCAGACCGCTGCATCAAATCTCCGTCTTTTTTTTCCGTAAAACATAGTATCTGCGGAGATTGGGCCTATCAAATTATATCCTTCTGATTGAAGTTTTCTTATAACTGGTATTATAAATTTTTGCTCCTCATCTCCAATTGTTCCGGCTTCTCCAGCATGAGGATTCAGTCCTGAAATCCAAATGCTTGGATTTGAAATCGAAAATCTACTAGTAAGTTCGCGATGCGTGGTTAAAATTGTTTTCTCAATTAATTCTGCAGTCAAATATTTAGTTATATCTTTGATGGGAACATGAATGGTTGTGGGAACTACTCTTAAATATTTATTAACTAGCATCATCCCATATGTATTTTTTTCGTCCAAGTGAGCTAAGTATTCCGTGTGTCCTGGAAAGGAAAAATTTGTTCCATTCTTTAGAATTGATTTACTTATCGGCATTGTACAAATAGCGGAACATTGTCCATTTTTTATAAAATTCACTCCGCGTTCTACTGCGCTTATAGTCGCCTCAGCATTTTTTGGGTTTGGTTTGCCTGGAACTCTATGTTCGGCAAACTTATGTCGAATGACTGTTAGGACGTTTTTCTCAACGTCAGATGGGAGCGGCGCATAATCAAGAATTTTGATGTTAATATTTTTTGGTAAGAAATCAGGGTCAATAATAATGCATAGGGGAATTTCGTCTTTCAG
>CACGIS010000007.1 GCA_902573175.1 Paracoccaceae bacterium
ATTTGCTCTAAATGATAGCAATGCACCTTTATTTGAATGGTATACTGATGGTTATGTAAATACTTGCTTCAACGCCATCGATAGGCATATCGAGAATGGTCGTGGAGATCAAACTGCTATCATTTACGATAGCCCCGTCACGGAAAAGAAAGAGCATATTACTTATGCGCAACTGCTAGAAAAAACGCGCGTTTTAGCAGGCTCTCTTATCAAAAAAGGGATTACAAAAGGTGACAGAGTAATCATCTATATGCCAATGGTTCCAGAAGCAATTATTGCCATGTTAGCATGCGCGCGAATTGGAGCAATTCATTCTGTTGTATTTGGTGGCTTTGCTTCCAATGAACTTGCTGTAAGAATTGATGATGCCCAACCAAAAACCATATTGGCCGCATCATGCGGTATCGAGCCAGGAAGAATTATTGAGTATAAGCCATTAATAGATGGTGCGATTGAGCTTTCAAAGCATAAGCCCGAAAGTGTTGTGATATTGCAGCGGCCACAATGTGTAGCTAGTTTAATACCAGGTAGGGATTTTGACTGGGATGAGTTCCAAATAGATGCAGAACCCGCTGATTGTGTTATGGTTGAAGGAAATCATCCCGCATATATTTTATATACATCTGGAACAACTGGGGCTCCTAAAGGAGTCGTAAGACCAACCGCTGGGCATCTAGTTGCACTGCATTGGAGCATGAAAAATATATACAACGTTGATCCGGGAGATGTTTTCTGGGCGGCTTCTGATGTTGGCTGGGTGGTTGGACACAGTTACATTTGCTACGCGCCTTTAATTCATGGAAATACTACTGTGTTATTTGAAGGTAAGCCTGTTGGAACTCCAGACGCAGGAACGTTTTGGCGGGTAATAAGCGAACATAAAGTGAAAGCATTTTTTACTGCTCCAACAGCGTTTCGAGCAATAAAAAGAGAAGATCCAGAAGGTAAATTTAAATCACAATATGATTTAAGCTGTTTGCAGGCACTATTCCTAGCAGGAGAACGTGCCGATCCTGATACGATAAATTGGGCTCAAAATCTATTGGGCGTACCAGTGATTGACCATTGGTGGCAGACCGAAACTGGCTGGACAATTGTTGGCAATCCAACGGGAATAGAGAGCCTCCCAATAAAGGTTGGAAGCCCATCAGTGCCTATGCCAGGCTACGATATTAAAATATTAGATAATGATGGAAATGAATTATCCAATGGTGAATTGGGAGCAGTCGCTATAAAATTGCCACTTCCACCGGGAAGTTTACCAACGCTTTGGAACGCCGAAGAACGCTTTAAAAAATCTTACCTCGCTACATTTCCAGGGTTCTACGAAACCGGAGATGCCGGGTTGATAGATGATGAAGGCTACCTTTATATAATGGCTCGAACAGATGACGTGATAAATGTTGCTGGCCATCGGTTATCGACAGGAGCCATGGAAGAAGCTTTATCTAATCACGCAGACGTAGCAGAGTGTGCTGTTATCGGTGTCTCAGATCAACTTAAAGGGCAAGTTCCATTGGGGTTTTTATGTTTAACTAAAGGCGTTAACCGACCTCATGAAGAAATCGTAAGTGAATGTATTAAATTGGTACGCAATCAAATTGGGCCTGTAGCGTCATTCAAACTAGCAACAATAGTTCCCCGTTTGCCAAAAACTCGATCAGGAAAAATTTTACGCGCCACTATGGTCAAAATTGCTGACAGTCAGGAATTCAAAATGCCAGCAACAATTGATGATCCAACAATTTTAGATGAGATAAAAGTTTCATTGCAGTCTCTTGGATATGCAAAATAATTCTTTCATCTTTTTCTATCTTAATTGAATTGTTCGGAGATTAACCTTTCTTCCAAACCATGGCCCGGATCAAAAAGTATTTGGTGTTGAATATCATCAGCACTGCTAATATTAACCTGTGCTACGTTTTTTACGCTTCTGCTGTCAGCATCTGCCATAATGGGTCTTTTTTCTGGCTCTAATACCACCACTTCGACCCTGGATCTTTTAGGTATCAAAGCGCCACGCCATCTTCGTGGACGAAAAGCATTCAGCGCAGTAAGAGCCAAAACATCAGAACCGATTGGCAAAATTGGACCGGTTGCAGAATAGTTATACGCAGTACTTCCCGCGGGGGTGGACAATAACACACCATCGCTGATTAACTCTGACATTCGGGTCTTTCCATCGACTGAAATCGATAACTTAGCTGCCTGTGGTCCAGCACGTAACAAGCTTACTTCATTGATCGCTAAGGCAATTTTCACAATACCATCAGTAGTAATCGCTTCCATTCTCAATGGGTTTAGTTTTTCCTCTACTGAGCTTTCCAATCGCTGAATTAAGCCTTTTTCATCGTAAGCGTTCATAAGAAAACCAACCGTTCCACGGTTCATCCCATAAACCGGTGCTGATAAATCTTGAGTATTGTGAAGGGTTTGCAACATGAAACCATCGCCACCAAGCGCAACGATTACGTCTGCTTCTTCCAAAGCACAGTTATCATAAAGCTTAATAAGCGTATCCATAGCTTCAGTGGCAATTTTTTCTTCACTGGATGTAAAAGCAATTTTTTGACCCATTTGACTTAATCTTTTTGAAATCCATTTACATTGTAAACAAGCATAAGTTTGCGAGAAGTACCAGTGATGACATGTTATTTTCATGCACTAATTAATTTTTAGGCTTTTTTACAAACGTTGTTTGATGTAATGGACCGACTTGCAAACCTTCGACTCGGGAGAATAATAGATGTTAGATCAACTTAATAACAATAGTGGCTTTTTTACTGATACTTTAGCAGAGAGCGATGCTGAATTATTCGCATCTATCTCTTCGGAGCTAGGCCGTCAGAGGGATGAGATTGAATTAATTGCATCCGAAAATATTGTTTCAGCAGCCGTGATGGAAGCGCAAGGTAGTGCTCTGACAAATAAATATGCTGAAGGTTATCCTGGACGCAGATACTATGGTGGTTGCCAGTATGTTGATGTTGCTGAAAACCTCGCGATAGACCGGGCCTGCAAACTTTTCAACTGCGATTTTGCGAATGTTCAGCCAAATTCTGGAAGTCAGGCTAATCAAGGCGTATTTACAGCATTAGTACAACCCGGCGATACAATTTTAGGGATGTCACTAGACGCAGGGGGTCACCTGACTCACGGTGCAAAACCAAATCAATCAGGGAAATGGTTTAATGCAGTACAGTATGGCGTTAGAAAACAAGATAATCTTATCGACTATGATCAAATTGAAGAACTGGCAAAAGAACATAATCCAAAACTTATTATAGCAGGCGGGTCGGCTATTCCCAGAATAATAGACTTCGCGAAGATCAGAAGCATCGCTGATAGTGTAGGGGCTTATGTTTTAGCGGATGTAGCACACTTTGCCGGACTGATAGCTGCTGGAGAGTATCCATCGCCATTTCCACATTGCCACGTCGCAACCACAACAACACATAAGACACTCCGTGGCCCACGGGGAGGTATGATCCTTACAAATGATGCTGACTTAGCTAAAAAATTTAATTCTGCTATTTTCCCAGGTATTCAGGGCGGCCCATTAATGCATGTCATCGCAGCTAAGGCCGTCGCCTTTGGAGAAGCACTAAAGCCAGACTTCAAACATTATATCAAACAAGTAATTAAGAATGCCCAGGCATTGTCAGACGAGCTAATAAAGGGTGGGTTAGACACCGTAACGCACGGTACTGACACACATGTTTTGTTAGTCGATTTAAGGCCGAAGGGTGTTAAAGGGAATACAACTGAAAAGGCTCTTGAAAGGGCTCATATAACATGCAACAAAAATGGAGTTCCTTTTGACCCTGAAAAACCGGCAGTGACATCTGGGATCAGATTGGGGTCACCAGCTGGAACAACCCGTGGTTTTGATGAGAATGACTTTCGCCAAATTGGACGATGGATTATTGAGGTTGTTGATGGTTTGGCCAATAACGGCGAGGAAGGTAATTCAGCTGTTGAGGAAAAGGTTAAATCAGAGGTTGCAACCCTTTGCTCCAAATACCCCCTTTACCCTAATCTCTAGAATTATTGTAAAAGGGGAAGATCACGGTCCCCCTTTTCACAACCTATAAAAAGTTGCTTCGCTCCTTGCCAACGATGTCAGTTAAGTGATTAATTCGTTCTCTCGATAATATCGCGCTTAACCCCTTATTAATTTCAGAAATCAAACTAAAGCCGTGATATACAAGACCAGTGTAGAGCTGAACAGCTGACGCACCGGCGAGTATCTTTTGATATGCGTCGGTTGCAGTTGAGACACCTCCCACTCCGATTAGTGGTATCTTATTATCTAAACGTTCTGATAAATGTGCCAGTACCCAGGTAGATTTTGAAAATAATGGTTTACCTGACAGGCCACCTTTTTCATTTTTTATTCTGCTTTTAATACCTTTCCGATCTAACGTTGTATTAGTTGCCACAATTGCATCAATATCCATTTTGAGAGCGGTTTCCACGATATCATCAATTTGGTTTAAAGAAAGATCTGGAGCAATCTTTAAAAAAATAGGGACTTTAACTTTTAGATTATCACGACATTCCATGACTTGATCTAACAAAATTTTCAAAGAATTTTTTTCTTGAAGGATCCGTAAATTTTCAGTGTTCGGGCTACTTACATTAACTGTTGCGAAATCAACAAAAGGTCCACAACACATCAAAACTTTTGTGTAATCTTTTATTCTATTTTCACTATTTTTGTTTGCGCCCAAGTTGATGCCAACGATACCTTTTGCCGATCGTCTCGCTAATCGTGCTGATGCCATTTCCATGCCTAAATTATTAAAACCAAATCTATTAATAACTGCTTGATCTTCTGGTAAACGGAACAATCTAGGCTTAGGGTTTCCTGGTTGTGGTTTGGGAGTTATTGCACCTACTTCAATGAAACCGAAACCACAATTGAGCAAAGAATCCACTGCCTCTGCATTTTTATCAAAACCAGCTGCTAAACCAATTGGGTTATCAAATTTTAAACCACATACTGATGTTTTTAAGTTTTCAAAAACTAAGGTCTGAGGTTTTGGAACCAACCTTAAATTTAGCGCTTTAATAGCAATATTATGAGCAAATTCAGGGTTTGAAAGTCTTAATAATTTTAACCCAGCATTTTCAAAAAAACTCATTAAAAGGTATCCGGAAATTTATGGATACCTTTTATTTTTGGTATCTCGATTTGAGATATAATATCTTCAAAAAGTAAATGGCGATAAAGATGAGGAAATAAATCTCCTCCTCTTGATATTTCCCACTTCAGATCTGGTTCCAAATTATCCGCATCACACGAAACAAGAACCAGACCTTTTTCGCCTTTAAAATGCTTTGCAGCTGTTTCTTTTACTTGACTAGCCTTAGAAAAATGAATGAAACCATCTGAAACATCAATGGGTGCACCATCGGTTTTACCTGATGCTTTAAATTTTAGCCATTCGTCTTTTCTGAAAAGCTTAAAAATTAACATGCTTGCCAAATGACGAACTTTAATAAAAAGGTCAAGTTTTGTTCCAAAAAACAAATTAAATAGGACTTAGAATAATTCCTAGATTGATTTTTCTAAGCTCGGGTAACGCAGTGCAAGGGTTACTCCACGAACAACAAATGAGATAAGCAAAGCCAACCAAAGCCCACTATTTTCAAAATGGGGCACTAGCAAAATCAAAGCTAAAAAGTAAAATATCAAGCTAATAAACATCATATTGCGCATATCTTTAGTTTTCATTGCTCCTATAAAAATCCCATCTAACATATAGGCTGACATTCCCAATATTGGGACTAAAACTATGAAAACGATATAGCCCTTAGCTTCCGATCTGACGTCTTCGGCTGTAGTCATTAAGTCAATTAAAGATGAGCCAATAAAAAAGAATATGACTGCCATTATTAAGCATAATAAAAGTGCAAGTTTTGATGTAACTGTCACACTTTTTCGCAAAATAGTTCGGTCTTTTCTACCAAATGCCTGGCCAACCAATGTTTCAGCAGCAAAAGCAAAGCCATCCAGGCCATGGGCTGCAATATGAAGAAACTGGAGCAATATTTGGTTAGCTGCTAATTTTACATCTCCAAATTGCCCTCCATAAAGAAGAAAGGAAACAAAAATTGAATGCAACATTATTGATCGAAGAAGTATATCAAGATTAATTGAAAGCATATTTTTTAATCGCTCAGTCGAAAATATCGCTTGGAGGCTTGGCCACGAATTATCTTTGAAACGATCATAACAAAGGAAAAGTCCGAGTATTAAAGCTGAGAATTCTGCAATCAATGTTGCAACTGCCACTCCTTCAATTCCCCAATCGAGTCCCAAAACAAACCAAATGTCTAATAAAACATTTACTCCATTCATAAAGAGCTGGAGTAAAAGAACACTTTTAGTTCTCTCCAGCGCTATTAACCAACCAACTATACCATACAAGCTAATAGCTGCAGGTGCGCTCCAGACCCTTATAGAGATATATTTTTCGGCTAATTCTTCTACTTCAATCGAGGCGGGAGATAACCAAAAACCAAAATCTATCAATGGAATTCTAAGCAGAAAAATTAAAAGTCCCGCAGAAAACCCCAAAAATAACGCTCTTAGTAAATATGACCGGACTTCACTTTCATCTTCAGATCCAACTGCTTGCGCCACTAGACCTGTCGTACCCATTCTTAAAAAACCAAAAAGCCAGTAAAAGGTCGTTACAATTATTGCCCCAACACCAACCGCAGCTACTGGGGCTGCTTTTCCGAGCTGACCAACTACAGCAGTGTCAACTGCCCCTAATATCGGAACTGTAATATTGGATAGCACAATTGGTATTGCTATCGCGAGAACCCTTTTATTTGTGATATTAGGCATCAAGAGTTTAGCAATTTTATTTGTTTAATGGCATTAAAAAATGTCCAGTCCCCTGAGCAAACAATCTATCTCGATTATCCTGCCATGCCTCAACATGTACTGACGCATAGCGCCTTCCAGCTCTATTAACTTTAGCACGTGCATAAGAATCTCTAGGAAGGCCACTCCTTAAATAATCGACAGAAAAATCAATGGTCTTAGGAAGAGTAAACTTTACTACATTGTCTGAAGAACCAGCGTCAAGCCCAGGATCTTCAATTTGATGCCAGATTTGCGTCCAACTTAGCCCAATGATTGCACTTATTTCTAAAAATGCTGCGATTGAACCGCCATGCAGCGCGGGAAGGCTGGGATTACCTATCAATTCCTCTTTGAAAGGTAGAATAGCTGTGATTTCATCACCCCTCCTATCAAAGTCCACTCCCAAAAAAGATATATAAGGAATGCTATCAATTAATTGAGATAAAGCTTCATTTCTTCTTTTTTTAATCAAAGCTACAGGTTCTGGAGAAAGTTTTTCCATTTACTAAACGCCCGTCACAAATGCACCGGCCGCCATAGCAACTGGTTTTTCTTCGTTATTATCCAAAGCAACTGCCCTCACAAAAGCAACGTTTTTCGTCAAGTTATAGCATGTGGCTATTGCTTTAATTCGTTGACTTGGAGTTGCTGGTCGCATGTAGTCAACTCTTAAATCAATTGTTGCCGTTGGACCTGTCTGCTCTGGATGGGACATTGCTGCTGCCCCACAACATGTGTCCAAAAGAGCAAACACCGCGCCACCGTGAATAACTTTAGTTTGAGGATCGCCGATTAATTTACTGTCGTACGGCATACTCATACCAACCTCACCATCCCTTATAAAATCAATTCCCATGCCCAAACTGATTGAGTGCGGCAAAACAGCAAAAAAATCTTCAACTGCTTTTTTTTTCTTTTCTATCATTATATTTTTCATAAACTAAGTAACTAAAGTATCTTATAAGCTATTTGAGCCAACAGACTAGTTGCTTTAGCCAAAGATATAACTATTTATAAATAAAGGCACGATATATATGGGTGATATTCGACTAACATTTAAAGAAATGTGCGCAAAGTTTGAGGTTACGCCGAGAACCCTCCGATACTATGAATATATTGAACTTTTATCCCCCGAGAGGCAAGGACGTTCTCGTTTTTATAGAGCCCGAGAATGTGCTCGCATGACGTTAATATTACGTGGACGAAAGTTTGGCTTTCAACTGGAAGAACTGCGACAGTGGTTATTGATATATGATCAAGACGGAACCAAGACCCAGATGGAAGTTTTTCTTGGAATGGCGGAACGTAAACGGAAGGAACTCAAAGAGCAACAATTACAATTAGGCGAAACGCTCGAGGAATTAGAAAAGTTAATGAAAATAACTTACAATATCCTGCATAAAGAAAAATGACGTAAAGTTCCTTTACGTCAACGTTAACTTTTTCAAAAATATTTAGTAATAGTCAGCTTAAACTATTGTTAAGGAGGCGGTTTTGCATCAAGAATTTTGGAATATTAGGGAGATGTGCGACCAATTTAATGTAACGCCAAGGACTTTGCGTTTCTATGAATCTAAAGAGCTCCTTTTTCCAACACGCCGAGGTCATAAAAGATTGTTTACAAAAAGATGTAGGGGAAGACTAAAACTGATTCTTAGAGGAAAACGGTTTGGTTTTTCATTAGAAGACATCCGTCAACTATTGGAAATGTACGATATGGGCGACAAACAACAAACACAACTTTTGCGTACCTACGAATTAGCAAAAAACAAACTTACAGATTTAGAAGATCAGCGCGACAAGATCGAAGAAACAATCACAGAATTACGGCAGCAAATACAATGGGGAAAAGAGCTTATCAGCTCGATGGATTTAACAAAAAGAGTGCAATAGGATAAATAAATGTCAGCTTATAAAGCGCCAGTCCGAGATATGGAATTTATTTTCAACGACGTCTTACAAGTACAAAATTCAGAAATTCTAGGATATCAAGATTTAGATAATGAATTTCTTAAAAGTATTTTAAACGAAGCAGGGAAGATCTGTTCCGATATTCTTTTTCCTTTGAACCAAGTTGGAGATAGTCAAGGTTGCTCGCTTGAAAATGGAATAGTCAGAACTCCGGAAGGCTTTAAGGAAGCTTTTAATAAAATCCGAGAAGATGGCTGGACAACTATTGACTGTGATACTGAATACGGTGGACAAGGCCTTCCATATATCTTGGGTACTGCCATTGGAGAAATGATGGCCTCATCTAACATGGCTTTTGGCATGTATCATGGCCTAACACATGGCGCGTATTCTGCAATACACGCTCATGGTACGGATCAGCAAAAATCGAAATATTTACCAAATCTTGTAACCTGTGAATGGACTGGGACAATGAACCTAACAGAACCCCAGTGTGGAACAGATTTAGGTTTGATACGAACTAAAGCTGAACCCCAAAGCGATGGCACTTATAAAATCACAGGTCAAAAAATATTTATATCTGCAGGAGATCACGATTTATCAGAAAATATAATTCATTTGGTTTTAGCCAAAATACCCGGAGGACCTGAAGGTATAAAAGGCATATCAATGTTTATAGTGCCTAAAATTTTAGTCAAAGAAGACGGATCGTTAGGGGAGCGCAATAAATTATCTGTTGGCAAATTAGAAGATAAGATGGGAATTCATGGAAACTCTACATGCGTTATGAATTACGATGGAGCTACCGGTTTTTTAATTGGTGATGAGCACAAGGGAATGCGTGCAATGTTCACCATGATGAATGAAGCTAGGCTGGGCGTTGGCTTGCAGGGTTATTCACAAGCTGAGGTGGCTTTTCAAAACGCTACAGCCTATTCAAAAGATCGCCTTCAAGGTAGAAATTTTTTAGGGAGAAGTAATAATGAAAGCCCTGCAGATCCAATAATTGTGCATCCAGATATTAGACGAAGCCTAATGGACCAAAAGAGTTTCGTTGAGGGTGCCCGTGCATTTACATTTTGGGGCGCTCAATTGATTGACGCAACTTCGCGTTCAGATGATCATTCCGCGAATGGATTGATAAGCTTACTTACTCCAGTTGTTAAAGGTTTTCTAACAGACAAAGGCTTTGAAATGACTGTGCAAGCACAACAAATTTTTGGAGGGCATGGTTACATCGAGGAATGGGGCATGTCACAATATGTGCGCGATGCACGTATAGCTATGATTTATGAAGGTGCTAACGGCATCCAAGCTTTAGATTTAGTTGGTAGAAAACTGCCACAAGATAATGGCAAATATATTTTAGAATTTTTTGCACTCATTGCTAAATTTCTTAAAGAAAATGGAAGCCAGGGCGAAAATTTTCAATCTGATTTTCTTGAGCCACTTTCCAAAGCAATTTCTGATTTACAAGCTGCAGGAGAATACTTTTTAAAAAATGGCCAAAAAAATCCTTTGAATGTACTAGCGGGATCAAATGATTTTATGCATCTTTTTGGTTACGTTTGCCTTGGCTATATGTGGGCTCGTATGGCTAAATCAGCACTCAATTGTTTATCATCAGATACTGATGACGCAGCGTTTTATGAGGCAAAGCTAAAAACCGGCAGATACTACATGCTTAGGCATTTACCTGCTACCTCACTTCATTTAGCTCGTATAAGATCTGGATCAGAATGTGTAATGGCTTTAGAACCAGATGGATTTTAAATCGAGGATAATTAGATGAACTCATCTAACTGGATGACCGAAGAACATCAAATGTTGGAAACGATGACGGCTAAGTTTATCGCCGAAGAATGGAGCCCCCATTTGGAACGATGGCGAAAGCAAGGTGAAATGGATCGCTCAACTTGGCAACAGGCTGCTGAGCTAGGGTTACTTTGCCCTTCAATACCAGAGGAATATGGAGGAGTTGGCGGAGATTTTGGACATGAGGCCGTGATTTTAATGGCTGCCAGTCGCGCAAACCTTGCTAGTTGGGGACACGGAATTCATTCTGGTATCGTTGCTCACTATGTTCTGGCTTACGGAACAGATGAACAAAGAAAACGGTGGTTACCTAAAATGGTAAACGGCGAATTAATAGGTGCTCTGGCTATGACAGAACCAGCAGGTGGATCTGACGTGCAGTCACTAAAAACCCGAGCGCTAAAAGAAGGAAATTCCTATAGGTTGAATGGCCAGAAAACTTTTATTACTAACGGCCAGCACGCTAATTTAGTAATTGTAGCTGCTAAAACAAATCCAACTGAAAAGTCTAAAGGCACTTCATTAGTTGTAGTAGAGACTGATAACGCAGAGGGCTTTTCCAGAGGGCGAAATTTAGAAAAAATTGGTATGCATGCCAATGACACTTCTGAACTTTTTTTTGAGAATGTAGAAGTGCCCCCTGAAAATATTTTGGGAGGTGATGAGGGGCAAGGCTTTTATCAGATGATGGCTCAACTTCCTCAGGAAAGGTTGATAATCGGGTGTGGTGCAGTTGGTGCTATGGAAGGCGCTGTGGAGCGAACTATAGACTATTGCAACGAAAGAGAAGCCTTTGGTGGACCCATCATGCAATTCCAAAATACGCGATTTAAGTTAGCTGAATGCCAAACCAAAACTACTGTAGCACGGGCTTTTCTGGATAATTGCATCGATGAGCATTTGTTGGGAAAATTAACAGTAGAAAAAGCTGCTATGGCTAAGTATTGGCTTTCTGATACGCAGGGTGAAGTTTTAGACGAGTGTCTACAATTGCATGGTGGTTATGGCTATATGCAAGAATATGATATCGCAGAGATGTGGACTGATGCTAGAGTTCAACGGATCTACGGAGGAACGAATGAGGTTATGAAAGAATTAATCTCAAGGAAATTTAGTAAAGCGAGATTTTAAATAGGAGAAGTTATGAAACTATATTGTTTTGGAGAAAGTGGCCATTCATATAAAGCTGCGCTTGCCTTGCAGTTAGCAAAAATAGACTGGGATCCTATTTTTGTGGATTTCTTCAACGGCGAAGCACGAAGTGAACAATATAGAAGTCAGATAAATGAAATGGGCGAAGTTCCCGTTCTGGTAGACGGCGATACGAAGTTGACCCAGTCAGGGGTGATACAGACTTACCTTTACAATAAGACAGGAAAACATGGTGGTAGTAACGAAACTGAAGAACTTGAAGTGCTTCGATGGGTTCTTTGGGATAACCATAAATTTTCTTCTGTTGTGGGCAATACCAGATATTTAATGAACTTTTTTCCTCAAGATAAGAGGCCTCAACCCGTTATAGATTTTAATCTTTCTCGATTAAAAAGCTCATACGGTATTCTCGAACAGGCTCTCAGTGGGAAAAACTTCCTAGTAGGTGATGATATAACTCATGCAGATATGACCTGCTGTTCTTATCTTTATTATCCAGAATTCTTTGGTTTTGAACGCTCTGAGTGGCCAAACATAGATCAATGGCTAAAGAATATATCAAACATTTCTGGTTGGCAGCATCCCTACGATTTGATGCCGGGAAACCCATCAGAGCGAGCTTGAGATAAAAAATGAAAAACGTTTACATATATGATTCAATTCGAACACCGCGAGGCAAAGGGCGCAAAGACGGTGCTTTACATGAAGTAAGCGCACTTAGCCTGTCCGTTACGGCTATAAATGCAATCGCGGGCCGCAATGGCCTAGAAGGACATGCAGTGGAAGATGTAATTTGGGGAAATGTCACCCAGGTTGGTGAACAGGGAGCTTGTTTAGCTAGAACTGCAGTTTTAGCATCTCAATTGGACCAGACTATTCCTGGACTGTCTATAAATCGGTTCTGCGCATCCGGGTTAGAGTCAGTAAACTTAGCAGCCAATCAAATAGGCGGAGGTTCAGGCGATAGCTATATCGCAGGTGGAGTAGAAAGCATGAGCCGTACTCCCATGATGAGCGACGGAGGTGCTGTTGGTGTTGATCCATCATTTACATTTGACAATTATTTTGTTCCGCAAGGAATTGGCGCTGATATAATTGCCACTGAATACGGGTTTAACCGGGACTCCGTTGATGAGTATGCTGTTGAAAGTCAAAAACGCGCTAAATTGGCGTGGGATGAAAATTATTTTTCAAATTCTATTGTGCCAGTACGAGATATTAATGGCTTACTGATTTTAGATAAAGATGAATACATGAGGCCCACTACTGATATGCAAACATTAGGAGCGCTAAAACCGGCATTTAAGGAGCAAGGGGAACTAATGCCCGGCTTTGATAAAGTAGCAATTATGAAATATCCTCATTTAGAAAAAATAAATCATGTCCATCATGCAGGAAACAGCTCAGGAATTGTTGACGGCTCGGCAGCTATTTTGCTTGGAAATGAAGAGTTTGGAGCAAAATGGGGATTAAAAGCCCGAGCAAAAATTAGAGGTACTGCGAAAATAGGAACAGATCCTACAATTATGCTCACTGGCCCTATTAATGCTACAAAAAAAGTTTTGACAGATACTAAACTCGATATAAAGGACATTGACCTTTTTGAAGTTAACGAGGCTTTCGCCTCTGTCGCCCTTCTATTTTTACAAGCATTTGATGTCGACAGTGCAAAAGTGAACCCCAATGGTGGTGCAATAGCCATGGGACACCCTTTGGGCGCGACCGGGACGATGATTTTAGGCACCTTGCTAGATGAACTTGAAAGAACTGATAAAGAGCTTGGCCTTGCCACTCTTTGCGTTGCATCTGGGATGGGCGCTGCAACCGTAATTGAGCGGGTATAAGGAAATTTTAAATGAATTCTGATTTTTCGATAGCTATTGATAATCAAAAAATAGCAACAATAACATGGAATTGCGAAAAAAAATCAATGAATGTGCTAAGTTTTGAGGCTCTCGAAACTTTAGAAAAATTAATTGACCAAGTTATTGAGGATAAAAATATTACTGCCTGTATACTGACCAGCGGCAAAAAGGATTTTGCTGCAGGAATGGATCTCAATGTTCTTGCCCAGCTCAAGCAAAGCGCCGGAGAAAACCCAGCTGAAGGAGTTTTTAACGGTGTGATGAAAATGCACTCTGTTTTAAGGAAAATTGAGCTGGCGGGTATGGATCCAAAAACAAAAAAAGGTGGTAAACCTGTAGTTTCGGTATTGCCAGGTACTGCATTGGGTATTGGTTTAGAAATACCTTTATCCACTCATAGGATATTTGCAGCAAATAATTCAAAAGCGAAAATTGGATTACCTGAAATTCTTGTAGGGCTTTTCCCTGGGGCTGGTGGAACAACTCGATTAGTAAGAAAATTAGGAGCAATGGCTGCGTCTACTTATTTGTTAGAGGGTAAAACAGTAGCGCCTAATAAAGCACAGTCAGCAGGAATTATTGATCAGGTTGACGAAGATCCTATGAAGGCTGCTCGTGAATGGGTCCTTAATGCTACGGAAGGTGACTTAGTTAAGCCTTGGGATCAAAAAGGATACAAAATTCCAGGTGGAACACCTTACACTCCGAATGGCTTTATGACTTTTGTTGGTGCATCGGCAATGATCAACGGAAAAACGCAAGGAGCTTTCCCAGCGGCAAAAGCATTATTGAGTGCAGTTTATGAAGGAGCCCTAGTTCCTTTTGATTTAGCGCTGAAAGTAGAAGCAAGATGGTTTACAAATGTAATAATGAACCCATCGTCTTCCGCCATGATAAGAAGTCTGTTCATCAATAAATCAGCCCTAGAGAAAGGGGCGGTAAGGCCACAAGATATCAGTGATCAATCTGTAAAGAAACTTGGAGTTTTAGGAGCTGGAATGATGGGGGCAGGAATTGCTTTAGTTTCTGCTCAAGCAGGTATTGAAGTTGTACTGATTGATCAAACACAAGAGGCTGCAGATAAAGGGAAAAACTTTGCTGAGACTCATTTAGATAAGGGCATAAAATTAGGGAAAACTTCTCAGGAACAAAAAGAAAGTGTGCTTTCGAATATTTTACCAACTAATGATTTACAGTTACTTTCAAAAGTTGATTTAATTGTAGAAGCAGTTTTTGAAGATCCAAAAATTAAGGCAGAAATAACTCAAAAAGTAGAGGGTATAATTCCGAAAAATTGCATATTCGCATCCAACACTTCTACATTGCCAATAACAGATCTGGCCAAAGCTTCTTCTCAGCCCAACCAATTTATAGGTATACACTTTTTCAGCCCCGTTGAAAAAATGCGGTTAGTGGAAATAATTCGTGGGAAAGAAACAAATAATATGGCCGTCGCGAAAGCATTAGATTTTGTACGACAGATTAGGAAAACACCCATTGTTGTAAACGATGCAAGGTTTTTTTATGCAAACAGATGTATCATCCCTTATATCAATGAAGGCATTAGAATGGTAGCCGAGGGTATCCCACCAGCTATGATCAATAATGCGGCACAGATGCTTGGTTTTCCTGTAGGGCCAATTCAACTTGTCGATGAGACTTCAATTGATCTCGGCGCTAAAATAGCGAGAGCCACAAAAGCCGCAATGGGCAAGAACTATCCAGACGATTCTGTAGATGAAGTTATATTTTGGATGGAAGAAAATGGGCGATTAGGTCGAAAGTCAAAGGCAGGTTTTTTCGATTATGATGATAAAGGGAAACGAACCGGGTACTGGCAAGGTTTAAAAGACAAATACCCATATTCAAAAAAACAACCTAGCCTTCAAGATGTTCAACATCGGCTGATGTTTGTTCAAGTGCTTGAGGCAGTTCGAGCTCTAGAAGAAGGCGTTTTAATGGACATTCGCGAAGGTGATGTTGGGGCAATTTTAGGTTGGGGTTTTGCACCTTGGTCGGGAGGTCCTCTGAGCTGGTTGGACATTCTAGGAACTGCTTATGCAGCAGAAAGATGTAAGGAACTTTCCTCTGATTATGGAACTAGATTTGAGCCCCCTGCTCTTCTCCTGGAAATGAGCAAAACGGGAGAGGAATTTTATACCCGATTTGGACATAGCTAACTTTTTGAACTTTTGGTAAGCCTTTAATAAAGAAATAAACCAAATTCAAAAATAGTTGTAATCTTTATTGATTGAGGTTGAAGGACTTCACTTTATATTTGAATTCAGATTATGATTTAGTTGTAAAAAATTTAAATACGGAGATTTTCATGGGCTGGATGTCTGATGAGTCAGGACTTGAAAAAAACGAAGCGAATTATGTTCCGCTAACACCATTGTCTCACTTAAGACGTGCTTCAACTGTTTTTTCAGATAGAACTGCTGTAATTTACGGCTCTCACCGAAAAAATTATTCCGAGTATTACCAACGTTGTTCCCAACTTGCTAGCGCACTAAAAAAAATTGGGATTAAGCCTGGTGAAGTTGTCGCAACTGTTTTACCTAACATTCCTGCTCAAGCTGAAGCACATTTTGGCGTTCCTGCATGTGGAGCTATTTTAAATACAATTAATACGCGTTTAGATATTGGTACCATTTCATATATCTTTGAACATGGTGAAGCCAAAGTGGTTTTTGCTGATACACAATTCCTATCAGTAGTCGAAGCAGCTGTAGAAAAACTTTCTGGCCCGCGCCCAACTTTAATTGAAGTACCCGATGACTCTGCAGGCTTTCCTGCAACAGGAAAGTACGAAACATATGAAAGTTTTCTAAGAAACGGAAATGTAGATTTTGAATGGATCATGCCACAAGACGAGTGGGAAAGTTTAGCTCTAAATTATACATCTGGCACTACGGGAAAGCCTAAAGGCGTAGTTTATCATCACAGGGGAGCATATTTGATGACGATGGGTACCATCGTTAGCTGGCGGATGACTTTAAACCCAGTATTTATGGCAATTGTACCACTTTTTCATTGTAATGGGTGGAACCACACTTGGATGATGCCAGTTTTAGGAGGATCACTAGTATGTTGTAGGGATATTACTTCTCAAGCAATTTATGATGCCATAGCTGATGAGGGAGTTCAGTACTTTGGCGGAGCACCTATCGTTCTGAATATGATAGTTAATACAAAGGAGATTGAACGTCGTAACTTTGATCATACAGTGGAAGTTTTCACAGCTGGCGCACCACCTGCACCTGCCACTTTACTTAAAATAGAAAAATTAGGTTTTAATGTTACGCAGGTTTACGGCCTAACAGAAACTTATGGCCATGTGACAGAATGCTATTGGGAAAGTGAGAAGTGGTCCGAACTAGAAGGGGAGCAACGCGCTGCTATCAAAGCTAGACAAGGTGTAGCTTTTCCTATGATGGAGCACATTACGGTTATGGATCAGTCAATGTCTGACGTCCCTAAAGATGGTAAAGCACAAGGGGAAATAATGATACGAGGCAATTCAGTAATGAAAGGATATTTTAAAAACAAGGAAGCAACTAAAGAAGCATTTGAAGGCGGTTATTTTCACTCAGGAGATATTGCCGTTCATCATCCCGATAGTTACATCCAAATTGCTGACAGAGCCAAAGATATAATTATATCAGGCGGTGAAAATGTAAGTTCGGTGGAAGTTGAGGGATGTCTTATGTCTCATCCAGCTGTCTCACTTTGCGCAGTTGTTGCAAAACCAGATGAAAAATGGGGTGAAGTTCCCTGTGCATTCATAGAGCTATTAGATGGAGCGAGTGCTACAGAAGAGGAACTAATAAAGTTTTCTAGAGAGAAACTTGCAGGATTTAAAACTCCAAAAAAAATAATCTTTCAGGAACTACCCAAAACGAGTACTGGCAAAATCCAGAAATTTGAATTGCGAAAATCTTTTGGGTAACCATTTGCCTATTAAATATTTCCGCTTAAAGCGCAGTAAAATTAAAGTTTATCATGACTGCACTGGATAAATATCAAAGAATTGAAGCCTTAGGTCTTTGGCGCAATGACCACGACTCACAACGAAAAGATGTTTTGATCTCAATTGGAGAAACAACTCTTTTGATAAGCGATATGCAAGACCGACCATTAGCCCATTGGTCACTTGCTGCAATCGAGAGATCTAATCCGGGGAACTTTCCAGCTATATATCATCCTGATGGCGATCAGGAAGAAAGCCTAGAATTAAATTTCTCAGAGAAGGAAATGATAGATGCCATAGAAAAACTACGCACCGTAATTGCCCGGCGACGCCCACATCCTGGCAGATTACGCACAGTAATATTTCTGGGAATTTTTTCAATTGTCTTTTTAACTTTAGTTTTTTGGATGCCTCAGGCTGTGAGAAATTATACAGCGGAAATTTTACCTGAAGTTAAGCATCTTGAGATAGGCAATAAACTTTTTGAACACCTTAAGCGAGTAACTGGCCCGGCTTGTGAGGCAGATTTTTCAAAAACGTCTCTTAAAAATCTTAGCGAACGTTTGTTTGTGGAGAAAACACCGATTTTTATAGTTCCAGATGGAATAAAAACGACCATAAACCTGCCAGGTAATATCTTATTAGCAAACCGAAATCTGGTTGAAGATTTTGAAGATCCAGACGTTCTTGCAGGTTATTTAGTTGTAGAAAAGCTACGATCGAAAACTCACAATCCAATTGAAGAATTATTACAAAATATTAGTTTAATCAGTGCTTTTAGGCTTCTGACAACTGGATTGGTTAACGATGAAACCTTAAGGGACTATGCAGATTATCTGGTAACTAAACCTCAGGATATTGTAAAATCATCAGAAATAATAAAAGCATTTAATGACACCAACCTGAGCCTCTTACCATTCGCTAAAGCCATTGACATTACTGGTGAAGGGTCACTCGAATTGATTGAAGCTTATGAAATTAAAAACTCACCTGTTGAAACTAGCTTACCTGACGCCAACTGGGTATCACTACAAAACATTTGCACCAATTAACTATGCTGGTTTATTGCCAAATGATTTCTTGAAAAGAATACTAACTTATTTCGTGCCATACATTCTATCTCCGGCATCTCCTAGACCGGGCACAATATAACCATTTGAATTTAGATGGCTATCCACAGCACCGGTCACAATCGGGACATCAGGATGCGCCTCCTCCATTCGCTTTATACCTTCTGGTGCCGCTAATAAGCAAAGAAACCTGATATTTTTTGCACCAGATTTTTTAAGTAATTCTATAGCTGCAGCAGACGAATTTCCCGTTGCCAACATCGGATCAACCGCAATCACCATACGGTTTTCTAATCCATGAGGAACCTTGTAATAATATTGTACAGGTTGTAGGGTTTCTTCATCTCTGTATAACCCTACAAAACCAACTCTAGCTGATGGAACCAACTCCAAAACACCGTCTAAAAGCCCGTTTCCAGCGCGTAGAATTGAAATTAATGCTAACTTCTTTCCATCGAGTGTTGGTGCATCCATCTCTTCAATAGGAGTTTCTATTCGTCTTTTAGTCATAGGTAAATTTCTAGTAATTTCATAAGCTAAAAATTGACTTATTTCCCTTAGAAGCTGTCTAAACTCTACCGTTGAAGTCGTCTTTTTTCTCATTAGTGTAAGTTTATGTTGTACCAGTGGATGATCAACGACAGTAAGATGTTGTACCATATTCTACCTTTCTAAATTCATTAATTTAGAGTGATGCTAAGGCTCTGGAATTGCAACCCCCAAGTGCTTTGAAGCCAACTCTGCAACATCCCTAAACTCAATTCCAGATTGAATTAAATCTGCTTTACCTTTTATAAGAACTGGAACTTGTTCTCTTGTATGATCTGTACCTGACCAAGTTGGATCATTGCCATGATCTGCAGTAATTATAAGTAAATCATCTTCTAACAAGTTCCTAACCACTGAAGCTAATTCGTTATCGAACCATTCTAGTGCTTTGGCATACCCGGTTGGGTCCCGTCGGTGCCCAAACAAACTATCAAATTCCACAAAATTTGCAAAAATCAAAGATCCATCTTCTGCGCACTCGATCTGTTTTTGCAGTTGATCCATAAGATCCAGATCAGTGCCAGTGAAATTAAAGTCTATGTTTCTCATCGAAAAAATATCTCCTATTTTCCCGATCGCATAAGTCTTTCCGCCTGAAGCTTTAACCCAGTCAATTAAAACAGAGCCAGGTGGTAACATCGCATAGTCTCTGCGATTTTTTGTTCTTTTCCATCCCTCATCTTTTGATCCGACAAATGGACGAGCGATTACCCGCCCGACATTCAGATTATGAATTATCGGTGCTAATCTGTCACATAAAGCGTAAAGCCTATCTAGCCCAAAGGCCGTTTCATGTGCGGCTATTTGGAAAACACTATCAGCAGACGTATAGCAAATTGGCATTGAAGTTTCGACATGAGATTGCCCAAATTCTTCAATTATTTTGAGGCCAGATGCATGTTTATTCCCGAGAATGCCATCAACTTGAGCTATTCGACAGATCGCGCTGATAATTTCGTCAGGAAAGGAATTAGTTTTACTTTTAAAATAATGCCAATCCCAAGTAACGGGCAGACCTGCAAGTTCCCAATGGCCTGATGGCGTATCTTTTCCCATAGAACACTCTTTTCCAACAGCCCAATTTGCTTCTTTGTCAATTGGCAGATTGGGGTGCTCTATTCCAACTGAATGGTAGATAGCTGAACCTAACCCAAGAGCGTTTAAATGAGGTAAGTTAAGTGGAGATCCTTTCTTTTTCATATGTTCAGCTATATGCAAAACAGTGTTTGAACCAAAATCTGACACGTCACCATTAAAATATTTGTCCGCGTCTGGTGCCCCACCTATTCCGACTGAGTCCATAACAACTAGAAAAACTCTCGGCATTTAAATTATCTCTTTAAAAAAAAGAGAGTTTAGATCTTTTTTCTTTGATGAGATTATAGCTGCAGCCTGAACCTTTTTAATTACTTCTCGCGCGATATCAGTTCTAGAGGCGTGGACCCGAGCAATTATGTCCCCTTCATTCAAGTATGAACCTAATGGTTGAATTTGATCTAATCCTACAGAAGGGTCAACGATATCAGTTTGAACTCGTCTACCGCCTCCTAGAGTAACAATGGTATTACCTAAATCATGCCCATGCCATGCATTTAAATAGCCTGGTTTTAGAGTAGGAATTTCTGTGATGACTGTTGCCTCCGGTAAAAACCTATTCCAATCATCTGTAAATTTTATAGGACCACCTAACGCTGAAACCATTCGTCCAAAAACTTCAAGTGCGCTGCCGTTAGCAATCAGATCTTCAAATTTATTTATAACTTGTTTTCCCCCAATTCCTTGTTGCTTTGTTAAAAAACTTGCTAGCTTTATTGAAACTTCAGCCAATTTGCTTTTATTAGCCTGCCCGCTTAAGACTTTTAACGCCTCACGCACTTCAACAGCATTCCCCATTGAAGGAGCTAAAGGTTGGGACATATCCGTTATTATTGCAGAAGTTTTGCAACCAGCCTGGTTTCCTGTGTCGACCAAAGAATTCGCCAAGGCCTCAGCATCTTTCAGATTTGTCATAAAAGCGCCAGAACCACACTTCACATCCAGAACCAAACCATCCAAACCAGCTGCCAATTTTTTAGACAAAATAGATGCTGTGATTAAATCCAGACTTTCGACAGTTGCAGTAACATCTCTAATTCCATAAAGACGCCTGTCAGCAGGAGCTATATCGTTATTTGCACTAACAATTGCACAACCAATTTTTGAAACAATATTTTTAAATTTATCAACTTCAATATTTACACTTACGCCGGGAATGGCCTCCATTTTATCGAGCGTACCTCCTGTATGGCCTAGACCACGACCCGATATCATTGGTACGAAAACACCTGCAGCTGCCAACAGGGGAGCTAAGATCAAAGAAACACAGTCACCTAACCCCCCTGTCGAGTGCTTATCCAGAACGGGGCCATCTAAGTCCCATGAGAGCGTCTTTCCGCTGTCCCGCATAGCAAGAGTTAAATCTTTTCGTCCTCTGACATTTAAACCTTTAAGACAGACTGCCATTGCAAAGGCTGCACCCTGTGCATCGGATACTGAAAAATCTGCAAGTCCTTTGCAAAAATTATTCAGTTCTGCGGTGCTTGGAGTCTCGCCTACTTTAACCAGAGATATTAGTTCGCTTGGCTGCACTGCTTAATCCATATGACTTTGCGTAAAAACTCCAGGTAACAAATCCCTTACGGTGTACTTTTCTTCATCACCAACCAAGTTTGACAAAGTCACGATCACGTCAGGATCGGCAAATTCGGCAATCTTTTGCCGGCAACCGCCACAGGGTGGCACTGGTTTAGGGCCATTAGCGATAACATACACCTCTAAAATCTTACTTTCACCAGCAGCAATCATAGCAGCAATAGCACCAGCTTCGGCGCATGTACCCTCCGGGTAAGCCACATTCTCTACATTTACTCCAGAGAAAATCTGGCCACTCTCAGATTTTATTGCTACCCCAACCTGAAATTTAGAATATGGCGCATAGGCATTCTTTTGAACTTTTAAAGCAGCATCTCTTAGCATTTCAACTCGATCTGTTTATTCGAAACCACATTATGAAGTAATATGACCTGGTGCAATAAATTATATTTTTATGGTAACTTGTGCTTTTTTTAGTTTAGTATCCAAATAAAATACTTTAAAATGAATTTTAGTTTAACGTTAAACTATATTGTGGGGATAGATGGCCAAAAATTCAAAAGACATCTTGCGTAAAGCTGCTTTAGATTATCATGCCCTACCAAAACCGGGCAAACTCGAAATTAGAGCTACAAAGCCGATGGCTAATGGGCGCGACCTAGCTCGGGCCTACTCTCCAGGCGTAGCCGAAGCTTCAATCGCCATCGACAATAATCCGGATGACGCAGGTAAATATACCTCTCGGGCTAATTTAGTAGCAGTTGTAACCAATGGTTCAGCCGTCCTCGGATTGGGGAATATAGGAGCTCTTGCTTCAAAGCCTGTAATGGAGGGAAAGGCAGTCTTGTTTAAAAAATTTGCTGATATTGACTGTTTTGATTTAGAGGTAAACGAAAATGATCCAAAAAGACTTGCGGATATCATTTGTGCTCTTGAACCAACTTTTGGCGCTGTAAACTTAGAAGATATCAAAGCACCCGATTGCTTTGAAGTTGAAAGAATTTGTCGGAGTAGGATGAAAATTCCTGTTTTTCATGACGACCAACACGGAACAGCAATCGTTGTCTGTGCAGCTGCTAAAAATGCACTTCTAATTACGAAAAAACATTTTAAAGACGTTAAAATAGTTTCTACTGGGGGAGGCGCTGCAGGCATAGCTTGCCTCAATATGCTGGTTAAGCTGGGTGTTAAGAAAAAGAATATATGGCTCTGCGACAAACATGGATTAGTTTACGCAGGTAGAAAAATAGATATGAACTCTGAAAAATCCGCTTTTGCTCAAAATACTAATTTCAGATCTTTGGAACAAGTTATTGAAAATGCAGATATGTTTCTTGGGCTATCAGGACCTAATGTTTTAAAGCCTGCGTTGATAAAAAAAATGAATGCAAAGCCAATTATTTTTGCTTTAGCAAATCCAAGTCCTGAAATAATGCCAGGCATTGCTCGGAAAGCCGCTCCCGATGCAATTATAGCCACAGGACGGAGTGATTTTTTCAATCAGGTGAATAATGTTTTATGTTTTCCATTTATTTTCAGAGGGGCTCTAGACGTAGAAGCAATGGAAATAAACGATGAAATGCAACTTGCATGTATTGATGCAATAGCTGAAATCGCCCGAACGACTACAAGTGCGGAAGCGGCGGCGGCATATCAAGGCGAATCTTTAACATTTGGACCAGAATACTTGATACCTAAACCTTTTGATCCAAGACTATCAGTTGTGGTACCAACCGCTGTTGCACAAGCGGCCATGAAAAGTGGCGTTGCAAAAAAACCAATTTCAGATTTAGAGAGCTATAAGGACAAATTGAAAGAAGGCGTTTTTAAGTCTGCGCTCCTCATGCGTCCCGTTTTTGAAACCGCAAAAAAAGTGAAGAGAAAGATTGTTTTTGCAGAGGGTGAAGACGAACGTATTTTAAGGGCTGCTCAAGCTATTTTAGAGGAGACTAGTGAGCAACCAATCCTAATTGGTCGGCCGTCAGTTCTCGAACAGCGCTGTGAACGTCTTGGTTTAATTATCCGGCCCGACATAGATTTTGAAATAGTTAATCCTGAGGACGACCCTCGCTACCGAGACTATTGGACAAGTTATCATGAAAAAATGTGTAGGCGCGGTATTACTCCGGATTTAGCCAAGGCAATAATGCGGACTAATACAACGGCGATTGCGGCAGTAATGGTACACCGCGGTGAAGCTGATAACTTAATTTGCGGAACTTTTGGCGAATATAGATGGCATTTAAAATACGTGGAACAAGTACTAGGAGCGCCAGATTGCATGCCACATGGCGCACTTTCTATGATGATACTCGAAGATGGACCACTCTTTATTGCCGATACTCACATCAATACAGAACCAACTCCAGAACAAATCACTCTCTCTGTTTTGGGAGCGGCGCGGCACGTTCAAAGATTTGGTGTTAAACCCGTTATTGCATTATGTGCTCGTTCTCAATTCGGAAATATTGAAGGCGGCACAGGACAACGGGCAAGAGAGGCTCTAAAGCTCCTGAATGAAATGGATTTAGATTTCCAATTTGATGGAGAAATGAATATTGATACTGCTTTAGATCCAGTTTTAAGGGACCGTATTTTGCCATCAAATCGTCTTTCCGGCGAAGCAAACGTTTTAATATTTGCTCATGCAGACGCAGCCTCTGGGGTTAGAAACATTATTAAAATGCGAGCCGGCGGCCTGGAAGTTGGACCGATACTAATGGGTATGAAAAACAAAGCACATATAGTTACGCCTTCTATAACCGCCCGTGGTCTATTAAATATGGCTGCGATTGCAGGCACACCGGTTACTGAATATGGGTAAAACAGAGAATTCATGACATCTGACAAAACAAAAATTCGCAATGCTGCTACGGTTATTGTCGTCCGGAATAAACACGATAACCCATCAGTGCTGATGGGACAAAGAGGAGTTAATGCCGCATTTATGCCTTCAAAGTTTGTTTTTCCTGGTGGAGCAGTAGATGATCAGGACTTATCCATAGATATCAAAAAATCTATTAATGAAGTATGTAAAAATAGACTATTGAAAGAAAATGAAAACGGACCGTGGAATGCTTTAGTTGCCGCTGCAATAAGAGAATTATTTGAAGAAACAGGTCAAATTATAGGTGTAGAGCAGGAGTGGCTAGAACCGCCGAGCTCTTGGAGAGGTTTTGCAAAAACTGGATATGTGCCCGATGCTTCCCATATGTCTTTTGTTTTTCGTGCAATTACTCCACCAGGTAGACCTCGTCGTTTTGATGCACGTTTCTTTCTGATTCAAGCAGAAGAACTTCAAACTGATTTAGACGACTTTAGTATGGCATCAGATGAATTATCTCATCTTCAGTGGATACCACTGACAGACACTAAAAGTTTTGATTTGCCATTTATTACTCAAGTAGTTTTGGCTGAAATCGCTGGAAATTTAATGAATAGCGGCCCTCCTGCACAAGTGCCTTTTTTCCAAAATACAACTGAAGAAAGCCTCATTTATTATATCAATGAAGACGAAAATTAGTTAAACTACTAAAATTAAGCCTAGTGCACTGATCCCAATTAGTAACATACCTAAAATCTCTCTATTAAGAATTCGTTCTTTGAAAAACAGAGTGGTTATTAATAGACTGAAAATTAACTCTATTTGGCCTACGGCTTTTACATAAGCAGCGTTTTGAAGCGTAAAGGCCGTAAACCAGCAAAATGATCCCCCAAGGCTTGTTGCCCCCACCCAAAAGCCTTTTTTGCGCTCAAGCCAAACTAACTTTATTTGTCCTGGTTCAAATAGGGCTAACCAAATAGTCATTAAAAAGCTTTGCGATAAAATAACAATCAACAATGTAAAGCCAGAGCGAAGATAGACTAGATCAGAAACCACGCTCAAGGTAGCACTTCTGTAACAAACAGCAGATATTGCAAAAAGTAGGCCTGATAATAAACCATAACCAGCCGATTTATTTAACAGGCTTAAGTTAAATCGACCTGCTGCCGAGACCTTTTTGCTCAGAAAAAAAACTCCTAGGCCACCTATACATATTAAAGACATCGAAACTGTAGAAACGCCCTCACCAATTAATATTAGCCCTACAAATGCCGTAAGTATCACCTCTGTCTTTTTGAGTGTAATGCCCACTGCAAAATTTCTAGATTTAAATACTAGTATGACACAGACAGTTGCCAGTATCTGCGCAAGCCCCCCACTTACAGCGAATAACAAAAACTGGCCCTCTAGATTTGGAAGAGAAACATCTGTTGTGGCTAGAAAAAACATACTGAATAACAAAATCAAAGGCGCCGCAAATATGAACCTAGAATAAGTCGCACCTAACGGAGAAAGATTTCCATCAGCTAAGATTTTTTGGAGGGTAAATCTTATCGTTTGAAAAGTTGCCGCACAAAGTGTTGCTATTATCCACAAATCTGGCGCCATAATTTCATTTATCATAAAAACGCTCGAACAACATTGTGTAATCCAACTCAACTAAAATGGCATTGGAACTTCTTTGTGTGCATTATCTATATCAATTAAGCACTCTTCTGAAATTTCAACATCTTGCGACCCAAGTATATGCGATAGTTGATTTACATTAGTAGCCCCTATTATTGTAGAGCACATAAAAGGGCGGCTTGAGCACCAGGCAATGGATAAGTGAATAGGATCAATTTGATATTTAGCACTTATCTCCATATATTTATCTACTGCTAACCAAACTCTATCTGTCACCCGACCGCCAAGCTCAGGGGAAATAGATTTGCGTGAGTCTACTGGAACTTTATTATTTTGATACTTACCTGTAAGCAAACCAGCGGCAAGTGCCGAAAATGCAAGCAAGCCAACGTCTTCATTTAAACTCAATTCTGCTAAATCTGTATCGTACAGTCTACAAAGCAAAGAGTACTCGTTCTGAATCGTCTGCACACGTGGTAAAGAGTTGGCTTCTGATAGTCGCAACCATTGGGCAGTTCCCCAAGCACTTTCATTAGATAAACCAAAGTACCTAATATTACCCTTTTGCACCTGAACTTCTAACGCTTTCAAACACTCCAGCATATTATCAATTGTTTTTCGTTTATCTTGGAAACTTGGGTCATAATTCCAATTTTTTCTAAACATATATGACCCGCGATTTGGCCAATGAAATTGATAAAGATCTATATAATCTGTTTGCAATCTCTTGAGGCTATCTTCAATCGTTTTTTCAATAGTATCCCCTGAGATTGGTGCGCCATCTCTGACATGTTTCAAGCCTTCTCCCGAATGTTTTGTCGCAAGAATGTAATCAGAGCGTCGACTGGCGTTCAAATTATTCCATTTGCCAATAAACTTTTCGGTTTTACCGATTGTTTCCTTAGAAATTGGATTTACAGGATACATTTCAGCTGTATCTACAAAGTTTATTCCCGACTCGAGGGCCAAATCTAATTGTTTATGGGCATCTATTTCACTCGTTTGAGTTCCAAAGGTCATTGTCCCTAAGCATAATTCCGAAACTAAAATTCCAGTTCGCCCTAAAGGTTTCTTTTTCATTATTAAATCCTTTTAACCCTAAAATGTGTACACTCTGTCGAACAGCTTTGAAAAGACTAAAATTACAAATAACCCTATTGAGAACAAAACAAGAACATATTAATTTAAAGTTATGAAGTTGAGTCGCCTAGCATATAATGAAACCCATCACGATAGCAGTATAAAACTGTTACCACAGGCCTCTTTAGCTTGGAACCGTGTTCATGAATGTAAAGGTTCATCTAAAATAGTTTTTGCCTTATGGTTGGCGCAAAAAATAAAGGGGACAATACTTTGGATAAACGAAGCGCATAATCAACAAACTTTAAATCCTGATGGTATTTATCCATATGTAAATCCAGCACAATTCTTATTTACTAATATACGTCGTAAAGAAGACATTTTATGGTGCACAGAGGAAGCAATGCGCTATGCGGCTTGTCCTTTAATTATAGTAAATATTTCTTCGTTTAATCCAGGTTTAACACCAATTCGGCGCATAAACTTAGCTGGTGGAAAAACAAAAGAAAATGTAATGGTAATCCTTTTAACACCAGACGAATATGAAGGTGTTCAGGGAGTGGAAACCCGCTGGCATATGGCGCCAATACATGACGATATTAACTCAAAACGCAAATGGCGATTAGAGCTTCTGAAAGCTCGTATAGCTCCACCTAAATTTTGGTCAGTATCTCACCATTCTAAAAAAGGGTTCCAAAAAACTCCCCAGGATTAACAAAATAGGAACCAGACTGTCGACATTATGACTAATTTTAATTTAAATTAATTTAGCAAACCCTTATGCGATTAATGATTAAGAGATTTTGTGTTATAGTCTTTCACCCAAGAATTTAATAGTCTATGTACAATTTGATAAGATAACTTAGAAGCTTACTTATTTATATGAAACGCCATTTAATTACATCAGCAATTCCATATATCAATGGCGTTAAACATCTGGGAAATTTGGTTGGCAGTCAGTTACCGGCGGACTTATTTGCTAGATATCAAAGAGCTAAAGGTAATGAAGTCCTATTTCTATGTGCGACAGACGAACATGGAACACCGGCGGAGCTTGCCGCCGAAAAAGCCGGCAAACCAATTGCTGAATACTGTGATGAAATGCACACCATTCAATCTAAATTAGCCACAGGTTTCCGACTTTCTTTTGATCATTTTGGTAGATCTTCAAGCCAACAAAACCATAAATTAACTCAACACTTTGCAGCGAAATTGTCGGAACGCGGATTGGTAAAAGAAATTACAGAAAAACAAGTTTTTTCAAACCAAGATCAACGCTTTTTACCGGATAGATATATTGAGGGTACATGTCCAAATTGTGGTTTTGAAGAAGCTCGCGGCGATCAATGTGATAACTGTACTAAGCAACTTCAACCGAATGAGCTTATAAATCCTCGATCAACTATTTCTGGATCAACAGACTTAGAGGAGCGTGAAACAAAACATCTTCATCTACGCCAGTCGTTAATGAAAGAAGAACTAGAAAGCTGGATTGATAGCAAATCTGACTGGCCTATTCTAACTACCTCTATCGCAAAAAAATGGCTCAATGATGGAGACGGTCTGCAAGATAGGGGAATAACCCGAGATTTAAACTGGGGTGTTCCCGTAAAAAAAGGTCAGGAAAATTGGCCAGGTATGGACGGGAAAGTATTCTATGTGTGGTTCGATGCTCCGATAGAGTACATTGCCTGTGCTGAAGAATGGTTTAATGCTGGAAAGGGAAAAGACTGGCATCGATGGTGGAAGACCGACAAAGGAGCAGATGACGTCATTTATACTCAATTTATGGGTAAAGATAATGTTCCATTTCACACTTTGTCTTTCCCAGCTACCATCCTCGGATCTGGTGAACCTTGGAAATTAGTTGATTACATAAAAAGCTTTAATTATTTGAATTATGACGGTGGGCAGTTCTCCACGTCTCGCAATCGTGGCATTTTTATGGATCAAGCCCTTGAAATTCTTCCACCGGACTATTGGCGTTGGTGGCTTTTGAGCCATGCTCCAGAAAGTTCCGATTCAGAATTTACTTGGGAAAATTTTCAGCAAACAGTGAATAAAGACTTAGCTGACGTACTTGGTAACTTTGTCAGCCGTGTCACTAAATTTTGTAGAAGTAAATTTGGAGAAGTTATACCTACTGGCGGGGTCTGGTCTCAAAACGAAATAAACTTGGTAAATGAGATTGAAAAACGCGTCACGGACTATGAAGGTTATATGGAAAGTAAAGAAATTAGAAAATCAGCAAACGAACTTAGAGCAATCTGGGCTTGTGGTAATGAATACCTTCAATCTGCTGAACCTTGGTCAACATTTAAAAGCGATCCAGAAGCGTCTGCGATGCAAATAAGATTATCTTTTAACTTAATAAAACTATACGGTGTTTTATCTGCACCGTTTATTCCAGATGCAGCAAAAAAAATATTTAAAGCTTTAAATCTCTCCAATGAGAATTGGCCAAATAATATAAGTGAAGCACTTGATTCAATCCCAGAAAATGCAGCTTTTGAAGTACCTGAGGTAATGTTCACAAAAATCACTGATGAACAAAGAGAATCTTGGAAGGAACAATTCTCTGGGAATTAAGTTTCCTCAGCCGCTTTTTATTTTGAAAATTTAATGACCGCCAAGTATTTTTAGCTCAAACATTCCCCTATATAAGTTTTAGCATAAACTTTTGGATCAGAATATTCATTGAGAAATATATCTGTTAACATCATGTTCCATTCGTCAAACAACTGTTCCTGGTTACGGCCACCATTATTCATTTTGAAGGCCTGAAGAGCTACAGGCTCAAGAAGCTCTTTTGCGTCATCCAACTCTATTTCCTCTGACGCTGTACTTCTAAGGGTTTTAAACTTTTCAACTGCAAGAAACGATAAATAACCAAGTGTTTTGCAATTTTCTATAGTTTCTTCGCTATTAAGTTCTGTTTCCTGCGAAGAAACTAGGCTCCCTGAAAAAAAACTTAAACAAACTATTAAAATAATACTTTTCTTCATTATTTACCCACACAAAAATTTAAAAATATCAATACAACTCACCTAGCTCAATGTCATCTTTCCAACCTTCAATCAACAACTTACTCATTTGCCAAAGTGGTGGTACCAGTTTGTTCTCATCAACAAAAACTATCATTTCCCTACTATTACAATAGTGGATTTCTAAATGAGTTGCTTTATACAACCTCAACTCAGAAGTTGAAAATGGGTAAGCGAAGATTTCACCTTCAGCAGCAATCTGGCTCCACATGTTTCTCAATTCTTTAGTACATTCTCCAAAATTAACGAAATTAGATCTTGCAATAATATATGGATAATCATCTATTTCGCTTAGAACCAAATTCTTTACCACCTCTATTGCTGGCAAATTTTCGTCAAATTCAGAATTTAGATTATTATCTGGAAAAAGCAGAAGTGGATCATAATCTGTATCGGCATCTTGTCCCCAAGCAGAGTTAGACCAAAAAACCAAGCTTTTTGCCAAAAAAATAACGATGGTAAATTTTAAAAGCATGCTAAGCCCCAGAAATTCTTAACAATATCTAATACACCATCTTATTATGTTATTATAATTAAGTACATTATCCATTTGGTTTTTAAAAACTTTTATCAAAGAATTAAACATCAGCTAAATATTACTTTTAATTAGCGCGCCATGCCCCATTATTACTCTCTTAGCCAAGTTTACCCCATTACTAATTGCTTCACTAAGCGGAATTTTACGTAATATGCCAACTAATATTTCAGAATTGAAACTGTCCCCAGCTGCTGTGCTATCGACAACTGTTCCAATAGACTGCACCGGGTGAGTTCCTATGCCTTGATTTGAAATAAATGAAACTGGTTCTCCAGCGTTTTTTACAACTACTATTTCAGCTCCGACCTTTTGATAACGTTTCAATGTTGCCACTGGATTAGCATCTGAAAACCAAGTTGCTTCATCATCAAATGAGGGCAAAATTATATCACTCAAGTTTGCTCCAGCCATAATTACATCGCACATTTCTTTTTTGTCACTCCAAAGCTTTGGTCGAAGATTTGGGTCAAATGCAATTTTTTTCCCTGCACACCTCGCTGATTTTAAGCAAGAAAATAGATTATTTCGAGAGCTTGGGTCTAAAATAGCTAAGGTGATGCCAGAAAAATATATCATATCTTGTTTTTTCACAGCATGTTCAACATCATTTATGTTTTGTCCTAGAAGTGTTGCAGCTGAGTTATTTCGCCAGTAAGAAAAAGTTCTTTCACCATTAACCAGCGAAATCAAATATAAACCTATAGTCGAGCCAGAAACTTTTTTAACATGTGTGGTATCAACCCGATTATCTGACATAAATTTTAGCATTTTGTCTGATAACTCATCATCCCCTAACTTTGAAAAATAGGCAGAATTTATATCAGAATGATTATTAGCAATATACCAAGCTGTGTTGAAAGTATCGCCGGCAAAGCCCAGATTAAATTTACCAAGCTGTTCGTCCGGTGAAAGCTCCGCCATACACTCACCAACTGATAATATTTTCATATGTTGTTATCCACTTAGTCTCTAAAGATACTTAAAAGGTTTTTTGTTACACGTCTTTGCTGTAGTCTAGTATTGGTTGATTACATAATCCAAGAAACTTTTCACTGGGGGAATGAAATGCGGTTAATTAAAAACGCAGACAGAAAAAAAAATAAGATAATTGATAGTGCTCCGTTTCCATCTACAGATGTTGATAAAGTTTCTAATCTATTAAAAAAATGTCCTGTCGCTTCCAAAACACCGTTATTGGAACTAGAAAAATTTTTACCTCAGGGCAAACTATGGGTGAAAGATGAAAGAGAAAGAATGGGACTTGGGTCATTTAAAGCTCTTGGTGCTGCTTATGTAATTGCAAGTCATGCCCAGAATTTAACGGAAAACCCCTGCTCAACTACTTTGGAGGGTAAAACTTACGTAACAGCAAGTGCTGGAAATCATGGTTTAAGCCTTGCGGCAGGAGCAAAGATTTTCGGAGCTAAAGCTGTTGTTTTTATTTCAGAAACTGTACCAGAAACCTTTTCTGATAGATTGCGCGAGAAAGGAGCCGTTCCAGTCCGAAAAGGTTCAGACTATGCCGCATCGATGTTGGCAGCTTTAGAAGCCGCAGAAGAAAATAATTGGGTTCTTTTATCTGACAGCTCATGGGAAAATTATACAGACAAACCTCTGAAACTTATGGAGGGTTACTTACAAATGGCCGACGAAGCTATATCCCAGTGTAAGACAAAAGCTACTCATGTTTTTCTACAAGCCGGTGTTGGCGGATTGGCAGGAGCCGTTGCAGCACATATTCGAAAAATCTGGGGTGATAATCCAGTGATAACAGTTGTTGAGCCCTCAGCTGCACCAGCTCTACAAGCAAGCATTGAACTCGGGAAGCCTGTTTTAACAGAAGGGCCAGATAGTGTTATGGGGCGCTTAGATTGCAAAGAACCATCATTTATAGCTCTAAATGGATTAGCTAGGGATGCAGACTTTTTTTTAACCCTAGATGATGATGAAGTTATCAGTAATTTGGAAAAAATGTCTCATTCGAATCTAGAAACTACTGCTTCAGGTGGTGCGGGCGTTGCAGCGGCTATGAACAACCAAGTTGCGAAACTTTTAAAAATGAATGCTGATTCCAAAACTCTTTGCTTTCTTTCAGAGGTTGCAGAATGAGAGGCTTCAACATTGATCAGTTCGAAAAAAGAACATCGAAGGCTCAGCAACTAATGCAACACCATGGGCTTGATGCGCTACTTCTTACAACTGAAACAAATGTGCGATATTTTACGGGATTTCTTACTAGATTTTGGGAAAGCCCAACAAGACCTTGGTACCTCATTATTCCTTCGAAAGGAAAACCTATTGCTGTTATTCCGTCAATAGGCAAAGCTTTAATGAGTAAGACGTGGGTAGAAGATATCCGTACATGGCCCTCTCCCGATTTAAAAGATGATGGTATTTCTCTTTTGTCAGATACTTTAGAGGAGATCGCAAAAAATAAAAATATTGGCATTCCAAGCGGAACAGAGACGTATGTTCGAATGCCGCAAACTGATCTTAAAAAATTATCTCAAAATGTTAAACTGACGTCTGATTTTGACATTGTAAAAAAACTCAGAATGACAAAATCAAATGAAGAAATCGATAAAATAGAAAACGCTTGTAGAATAGCTGAAGAGGCTTTCAGACGCGTCCCAGAAATTGCTTTTGAGAATGTAAATTTAGATGAGGTTTTCCGTAAGTTTCAAGTGCTCTGCCTAGAAGCTGGCGCCGACTGGGTTCCTTATCTTGCCGGAGGAGCAGATACTGAGGGATATGATGATGTAATATCACCGGCTAAAGTGGCTCCTCTGAAAAAACGGGATATATTAATGCTGGACACAGGGCTGGTTTGGGATGGATACTTTTGCGACTATGACAGAAATTGGTCTGTCGGTACTCCCTCTAAAATAGTATCAGATGCATATTCTCGACTTTTAGAGGCTTCAGATGCGGCCTTTGAGGTCGCCAAACCTGGCACAACAGCTTCCGATTTATTTCATGCAATGAATTCAATTTTAACCCAAAATTCTTCAGGCACAGATGCCGGTCGTTTAGGCCATGGCGTGGGGATGTCGCTAACGGAATGGCCTTCATTAATTCCTGACGATCATACAGTATTAGAACAAGGAATGGTCTTAAGCCTTGAGCCAGGCATAACGGTAAGGGATAAAATTATCGTTCACGAGGAAAATATTGAAATTACAGAAACCGGCGCACGGTATCTTAGCCTTAAAGCTGAAAAGGACTTATCTGTAATATGAAATTTGACTTTCACCTATCCTCTGATGAAAATAGTCCCTCTCCGATGGGTTTGATTATTCTTCAAGTAGATGAAACAATCGAAGGTGAATTTAGAGAAGCTTTCGGGACATCAAAAAACCAAATTTTTGTGACAAGAATCCCAAGCGGTTTAGAAGTTACCGCAGAATCTTTAATTAGTATGGAACAGCATATCAAGGCTTCTGCAAAACTATTACCACAATCAAGAGAATTTTCTGTCATTGGGTATGGATGTACATCAGCAAGTGCTATTATTGGATCAGAAAAAATATCAGAATTAATTAAATCTGGTTGTCGTACTAGAAAAGTTACAAATCCTCTTTTGGCAGCAACTGAATATGCAAAACATATAAAGGTTAGGAAACTGGCTTTACTTTCGCCTTATATAGAAGAAGTTAATACACCCCTTCGAAAGGCTTTTGGGAATAACGGCTTGAACACAGAAGTTTTTGGAACCTTTGGAGAAGGAAAAGAAGAAAAAGTTGCACGTATTTCAGAGAGCTCAACTATCGAAGCTGCAATAACTCTTGGCCAAAACGAGTCTGTAGAGGCAGTATTTATTAGTTGTACTAATTTGAGAACATTTAACTGTTTGGGCAAAATTGCTAATGAGATTAACAAACCCGTATTTTCAAGCAACCAGTCCTTAGCGTGGCATATGAAAAAATTATCACAAAAGAATTTATAAAATATGCCTTTCAAAAGTAGTTTTTAGTTTCAAAAAAACTCTAATTCGGCTTGATCATATGATACGGTGTATGTTTTAAATGACTGGTTATGTGCATTCGTTACTAGGATCTAAAGGGAAATAAAACTTGGTAAATAAAAATAGTTCCTCAGCATTTGTAAAATTTGATCGCGTACAAAAAAGTTATGATGGCGAGACACTCGTTGTAAAAGATCTTAATTTGGAAGTACCAAAGGGTGAATTTTTGACAATGCTGGGCCCATCAGGATCCGGGAAAACCACCTGTTTGATGATGCTAGCTGGTTTTGAAACGGCCACCCATGGCGAGATCATGCTAAATGGAATATCAATTAATAACATTCCTCCACATAAACGCGGTATTGGCATGGTATTCCAAAATTACGCTTTATTTCCTCATATGAGTGTAGCAGAAAACTTATCATTTCCTCTTGAAGTTAGAAAGTTAGATAAAGCAAATCGCGAGGAAAAAGTTAATAGAGCCCTCGATATGGTTGAGATGGGAGAATTCAAGGGACGCAGGCCAGCTCAACTTTCGGGAGGTCAACAGCAACGTATCGCACTCGCAAGAGCACTAGTATTTGAGCCTGAGTTGGTTCTGATGGATGAGCCTCTAGGGGCTTTAGACAAACAGCTTAGAGAAAAAATGCAGTTTGAGATAACTGGGTTGGCGCATCGTCTAGGTATTACAGTCGTTTACGTGACGCATGACCAAACGGAAGCATTAACGATGTCGGACCGAGTAGCAGTATTTAACGATGGTCGGATACAACAGTTGGCAACTCCTGATCAGCTTTATGAGGAACCGGAAAATAGCTTCGTTGCTCAATTTATAGGAGAAAACAATACGTTGAACGGTACTATCTCAGATTTAAAAAGTGATGTTGCGACCGTTAAGTTAGACAGCGGAGATATAATCGATTGCAAACCCGTGAACGTTTCGACTGTTGGTGAGCGAACCCAGGTTTCCATTAGACCAGAGCGGGTCGAGTTGAATAAAAAGAGACTCCCACCAGGCTCTCACACTTTGACTGCAGAAGTTTTAGAGTTCATATATATGGGTGATGTTTTTCGCACTAGATTGCGGGTGGCTGGTAATGAAGATTTTATCGTCAAAACAAGAAATTCATCTGATCAAGTTAGACTTAATCCAGGAGAAAAAATTGAGATAGGTTGGTCAACGTCATGCTGTCGTGCTTTGGATGCATAGACAGGTAAAGTTTTAGCTTATCCCAAGTTGGGAAAAGCTTTAATAGTATTAGTCGATTTGCCCGGGAGGCTAATACTTATTTCAACAACGGGTAACATGGGAGAAGTATATGAAGAACTTCACTAAAACAATTTTGACGTCTGTATCTGCAGCGTTAATTTCAAGTGTTGCGCTTGCAGGAAGTCATATGTCAATGGAAATGACTATTGTATCTTGGGGCGGAGCGTACTCTAATTCTCAATTAAAAGCATACCATGAGCCATATTCGGCAAAAACTGGTGTGACAATTCTAAATGATGATAGCTCCTCGACAGCCGTTGCGCAGTTGAGAGCAATGAATGAAGCAAATAATATTACTTGGGATGTCGTAGATGTCGAAGCGGCACCAGCGATGCAACTTTGTGATGAAGGTTTGGCTATGGAGATCGATGCAGACACTATGCTTGCGGCTGCTCCAGACGGCACACCGGCGTCAAAAGATTTTGGCGATATGCTTGTTTCACCATGCTTTATTCCGCAGATTGTTTACTCTACCACATTTGGATATCGTACAGATCTTGTGGGGGACACTCCTCCAACCAGTGTTTGTGCAGTTTTTGATACGAAAACTTATCCAGGTAAGCGATCACTCTTTAGTGTTCCTATAAACCAGATGGAGTGGGCCCTTCTTTGCGATGGCGTAGCTAAAGCTGATATATACGACACACTCGAAACTGAAGCGGGTCAAGATCGGGCACTAGCTAAACTTGATACCATCAAAGACGATGTGATCTGGGTTTCATCAGGTTCTGACACGCCACAATTGCTCGCTGATGGCGAAGTAATTATGGGAGCTACTTACAATGGTCGTTTGTTCTCATTGATTGAAGAGCAAAAGCAACCTGTTGCAATGATTTGGGACGGTCAGGTGATGGATTTAGACGGTTGGATTATTCCAGCTGGTCTTAGCCCTGAACGTCAAGCTCGTGCGTTAGACTATATTAAGTTTGCAACTGACACTCAGAGACTTGCAGATCAAGCTAAGTATATAAGCTACGGTCCGGCAAGAGCTTCTTCAGCACCATTGGTTGGAAAGCACGCAGACCTTGGTATAGACATGGCCCCTCACATGCCAACAGCTCCAGAAAATCTATCAAGAGCCTTTTTGATGAACTATGACTTCTGGGCAGATTATAGAGATGACCTTGATGCCAAATTTCAAGCATGGTTAGCTAAATAATTAACTGACTAAAGAAGGGCCCAATTGGGCCCTTCAATTTCGATTTGAATTAATCAGTGATCTAGAGTGAGAATAGGCCCTTTATGGTTAGTAGCTCCCGTAAAAATATACTGTTGTCAGCTGATGGTACGCCATTAAAGAAAAGCTTGAACCGTTCACTTCGTAGACAAAAAATGAGAGCACTGTTACTTATTGCTCCACTCTTAATTTTTATATTAGTCGCGTTCATAATGCCGATAGTGTCTATGTTATCACGATCGGTTGAAAACGACCTTGTTTCGCAGACATTGCCTCAAACAGTTGAGGCAATTCAATCATGGGATGCATTGAGTGGTGAGTTACCAGACGAGCCTGTTTACAGAGCTTTTGCCCAAGATATTCAGAATGCTGCCAAAGCGAAAGTTCATACAAAAGTAGGCCTGAGACTAAATTATGAAAAATCTGGAATTGCTTCCTTGTTTAAGAAAACAGCCAGAAAAGCAAAAAAATGGGATATCGAAAATGATGGACCATTTAAACAAAAGTTAATAGATGTCCATAAGGGTTGGGGCGATATTGAGATATGGCAAACAATCAAAACCCACAGTCCCGCCTATACGTCAGGATATTTTCTCAACGCAGTAGATATGCGGAAAACTGCTCAAGGGGCAGAGTGGCAGCCAGAAGACAGAACTATTTTGCTTAAACTTTTCCAACGTACGTTGGTTATGTCTCTAATAATAACATTTTCTTGCATTATACTTGGGTACCCAGTGGCTTGGCTTTTAGCAAACTTGCCAATGCGTCAAGCAAACTTGCTTATGATATTAGTATTATTGCCTTTTTGGACTTCGCTACTGGTGCGTACATCAGCTTGGAAAGTCATGTTGCAGCAGCAAG
>CACGIS010000008.1 GCA_902573175.1 Paracoccaceae bacterium
GGCATTGAAAAGTATGGGGCACCTAAGATAATTGCAAATGCACCAAGGGCCTTTATAGACCTGAATCGCTCAACAGACGAATTAGATCCTGCTTTAATAAGCGGAATAAAAAATAATATACGAAGCCCACGAATTTCATCGGGATTGGGTGTAATCCCACGCGTTGTTTCTCATGGAAAAGAAATTTACCGAGGCAAGCTCAGTTTGGAACAAGCGCAATTAAGAATAGAGTATTATTGGAAACCTTATCACAAAGACCTCTCAAATCTCCTCAAAAGGGCTCGGTCAATTTACGGCCAAAGTTTATTGATAGATATGCACTCAATGCCACACGAAGCTGTTTCAACACAGTCATCTTTCATAAAGGCACCCGAAATTGTTGTCGGTGACAGGTTCGGCATGTCAAGTGATCCTGAATTCACAAACCTTATAGTTTCAATTTTAAAACAACACGGTTTTAGAGTCGCAAAAAACACACCCTTTGCAGGAGCCTTTATAACGAAACATCATGGGAAAATTAAAGATAGAACCCATGCCATTCAATTAGAAATTGATCGTTCTCTGTACATGGATGAAGAGCGAGTATTGCCAAATTCTGGATTTGAGAAATTGAAATCGCAGCTCTTCCCTGCGCTTATTCAAATTTCATCATTAATTTGCAAGTCAGACAAAATCGCCGCTGAATGATTAAAGGAGCGATCTGCCTTTTATCATTGCCTCATCTCCAAATTTTTCTCTAATCTCATCAGTAACACGCTCAACTTTAATTCGGTTGAGAGCTCCATCGTCCAAGAGTTCTGGCTCACGCTGTGCTTGGCTTGCTAAACAAAGGCCCGACAAACCCGCACCGACAAGTCTAAATGGCCCATTTTCTATCGCTGCTTCCATCAAAGGATAAGTTGAACGAAAAAGGACATCCGCCATATATGTTGGATCTCGTAAGGTCACCCTTCTTGTTATTATTTTATGATTTGATGATTTTAATTTTAAAATCATTATAGTTCCAGCCAGGCCCTTCGACTTCGCCCTCGATGAAACCTTTTCACAAAGCCTCCATAAATGCCCTTCTAATACGCGTATATTACTTGTGTTTTCATTTAAGGTTGTTTCATTAGAAATAGACTTAATTCGGTCACTATTCGACACAACCCGGGCATCTTGACCTCTTGCTAAAAACCATAAACGATCGCCCATAGATCCAAATTTACTGACTAGATCTTTTCTGTCCCACCTGAGCAAATCAAGGAAAGTCCTTATACCAGATTTTTCTAGTGACTTTTGCGTTGAAGCTCCAACGCCCCAAATCAAACGAATAGATTTGTCTTTTAAAAAAGAACTGGTTTCTGCCTCACCAATTATTGAATACCCATTTGGTTTATTAAGATCTGAAGCGATCTTTGCCAAAAATTTATTGTGCGAAAGTCCAATTGACCCTGTCAAACCTAAGTTATCACTGATCCTATCCATTAACTTTGCGAGCATTACTGCTGGTGGGGCTCCATGCAATTTATGAGTGCCAGACATATCCATAAAAGCTTCATCAAGAGACAAGGGTTCGACCAAGGGAGTAATATCATTCATCATTGCCCTAATCTGTTGACTTATTTCAGCATATATTTTCATCCGAGGCCGGATAACTACTGCATCTGGACATTTTTCCAAAGCCTTAAACATAGGCATCGCTGATTTTACACCACGTATTCTGGCAATGTAGCAAGCAGTAGAAACAACACCCCGTCGCCCACCTCCAATAATTACAGGCTTATCTGCTAAATCTGGATTATCTCGCTTTTCAACACTTGCATAGAATGCGTCACAATCCATGTGGGCTATATTGAGGTCAAACAATTCACTATGTGATACCACCAAAGGTGAACTGCACCTTGGACAGCGCCCCTCTTCATTGAAAGTATTAAAACATTTTCTACATAACGACGGCATACATTCATTTCATCGTATTGAATGGCTGAGCAAAATTAACTATTCACTCCACCTGTTCACTATCGGATAGCGCCTATCAAGCCAAAAAGCACGCTTACTTAACCGCGTCCCTGGTGCAGATTGATAGCGTTTATATTCATTTATAAATAGTAACCTTTGAACACGCTTAGCGTCCTCTTCTCTAAACCCTGCATTAGTACAATCCTCGACGGTTCCATCTTTATCAACGAGGATTTTTAATATTCCATCTAACACAAAATAGTCTGGCAAACTGTCACTATCTTTTTGGTCAGGACGCAACTCAGCACTGGGTGGTTTTTCAATTATGTTTATCGGAATAACATTCAAACCAGAAGCCTTCATCCAAGGCCTAGTATTTTCATTACGCCATCTACAGATATCAAACACACGTGTCTTATAAAGATCCTTGATTGGATTATAACCACCGGCCATATCGCCATATATAGTTGCATAGCCAACAGAAACCTCTGACTTATTTCCTGTGGTCAGCAACATTTCACCAAACTTATTGGATATTGCCATTAACAATAACCCTCGCAATCTGGATTGGATATTTTCTTCAGTTAAGTCAGGCTCTGTTCCCTTAAATAAATCTGAAAGTGTTTCAGAAATTGCCAGCCTGCCTTCTTCGATTGAAAGATAGTCATAACGACAATTTAAATTTTTAGATAATTCAGCAGCATCATCAAGCGAACCTTTGCTCGTGTACTCAGATGGAAGCATCACTGCTCTTACAGATTGTGGACCCAATGCATCCGCAGCTATAGTTGCTACTAGAGCACTATCAACTCCTCCAGAAAGGCCTATAACAACTTTATCAAAACCTGCTTTTTTGCAGTAGTCGCGTAATCCAATTACCATGGCAAAATAGTCTGACTCTAAAGGATCAAGAATACGCGATTTGTGCCCTGGCTCAGCCATCCAGCTGTCTGCAGATTTTTTGAAGACGCAGGTTGCAATGTCTTCTTCAAATTGAGGCATTTGCAAAACGAGTTCGCCGCCAGGGTTTAGGACAAAAGATCCCCCATCAAAAACTTGATCATCTTGGCCTCCTACTAAATTTAGATAAACAAGAGGTAGTCCACTTTCTACCACTCTCGAAACCATGACATTTTGCCTTATTTCTGTTTTACCCCTGTAATATGGGCTGCCATTAGGAACTAAAAGTGTTTGAGCCCCCGTCTCTGCTAGAGTCTCCACAATATCCGTGTGCCATGCGTCTTCGCATATTGGACTTCCTATCCGCATTTGATCAACCTGAAATGGTCCATCCACATTTCCAGACGAAAACAAGCGAACTTCATCAAAGACTTCTTCATTAGGAAGATGATGTTTTTTGATAATTGCCTGTATTTTACCCTCGAACAGAATGTAGTAGGCATTGTAGAGACTTTCCTTATCGCAAAACGGGCCACCAACAGCGATGGCTGGACCTCGCGAACATGCTTCTGCGATTTTTTTAATCGTATCAGCAGAAGCTTTTTGAAAAGCCGGTTTTAGAATTAAATCTTGGGGATTATAGCCCGTTATAAATAGTTCTGGAAATGCTATGATGTTACTTCGATCATCACGCGCTTTTTCCCATGCTGTCATTACTTTTTGGGCATTACCTTTTAGATCTCCAACAGTTGCGTTGAGTTGTGCCAAAGTAATTTTGAATTGATCGCTCATGTATCGTCCCTTACGGCTGAACATTTAGCAGAAAATTTATTGGTGGAAAGTTTTTACTCAAGCTGATTTGAACATTATCTATATTTCTTCAACTTCCACCACCCCACTGAGACTTTTAATCGCCCCCCTAATTTGTGGATTTATGGGGAAATTTTCGCCTAAATCAATTTCAACTTCCCCGGGCAAAGTTGAATTAATGAGACGCAAGTATATTGGACCTTTGGCCCCAAGTTTAACTTGATCTTTGGATTGATCCAACACTGAAGCAACAGAACTTATTACTTTTTCATCATTGACGAAAATTCTCATTCCTTCTGCGTCAACATTTGAAATACCAAGGTCCAAAGGACTAATTGACCTCGCCAACAACTTAATTTGATCCGACTCTAACGAAGCTTCTGCAGTAATTAAAATCTTTGAACCAGTCTCTATATATTCTCTCGACTTTTCTAAAACATCTGAAAATAAAGTTGCCTCATATGAACCTGTCTTATCGCTCAATTGGAGAAACGCAAAACGGTTACCGCGCGCTGATTTTCTTTCTTGTCGGTTGGCTACTACACCTGCCATTTTGGCAATAAAAGGACCAGCTTCAGCTTTGCTGACTACTTCATCTAAAGTCAAAACTCCATTTCGTTTTAAAGCACCTGCGTAATCGCCTAATGGATGATCAGACAAATAAAAGCCTATAGCGATATATTCCTCAGCTAATCGTTCAGCTGGAAGCCAGTCTTGAAAATCCTTAATGCGGGGCTCAGGCAAATCAACACCAGTTTCACCAAACAAAGAGACTTGTTTCGATGATTTTTGTTCGTGAACAGCCACTGAATAATTAACTAAATCCTCAAGCGCCGCGAAGACCCTTTTTCTATTAGAGTCAAGTTGATCAAAAGCACCTGCCCTCACCAACATTTCTAACGGCCTTTTACCTATTCGTTTTAAATCAACTCTTCTAGCAAAATCAAACAGAGTTGAAAAAGAGGTCGACCCTCTTGCCTCTGTTATAAGCTGCATAGCCTCAATTCCGACATTTTTGAGCGCGCCCAAACCATAAACTAAATCACCATTAACTACTGAAAATGTTGCATTAGATTTGTTTATACAAGGCGGTACGAATGAAAGCTCTAACTCTTTTTTAACAACTTTCTCAAAATATATTGCAAGTTTCTCGGTAAGATGAATGTCGCAATTCATTACACCTGCCATAAATTCTAATGGATGATTAGTTTTCAACCAAGCAGTTTGATAACTTACTACCGCATAAGCCGCAGCGTGCGATTTATTAAATCCATAATTTGCAAACTTTTCTAATAAATCAAAAATTTCAGAAGCTTTGCTGGTATCAACGCCATTTTCTGCGGCACCTTTTTCAAATTTTGGACGCTCGGCATCCATTGCCTCTTTAATCTTTTTACCCATTGCTCTACGCAATAAATCAGCTTCACCTAAACTGTACCCAGCCATGACTTGAGCAATTTGCATAACTTGTTCTTGATAAACTATTATGCCCTGTGTCTCTTCCAAAATATCGTCAATCAAAGGGTGTATTGATATGCGCTCCTTTAAACCATTTTTCACCTCACAATAAGCTGGAATATTTTCCATTGGGCCTGGTCGGTATAAAGCCACCAATGCCACAATATCCTCAATACAATTTGGCTTCATTCGCTTAAGCGCATCCATCATGCCTTGGCTCTCAACCTGAAAAACTGCATAAGTTTTGGCAGATGAATAGAGCTGGTAGGTTGCCTCATCATCCAAGGGGATAGCATTAATTTCGTTTTCAGCACCAGTTTGGGGTGAATAGAGTTCCGAGCCATCAGCACTCACATGGAGCGGACGACCAGACTTTAATATTAATTCGACAGCATTCTGAATAACCGTTAGAGTTTTTAAGCCTAAAAAGTCAAACTTAACCAATCCCGATTGTTCAACCCATTTCATATTATACTGAGTTGCCGGCATATCTGATTTTTGATCTTTATATAGCGGCACAAGTGAGTCTAAAGGCCTATCACCAATCACAACTCCGGCAGCATGCGTTGCAGCGTTTCTTAAAAGACCTTCAACTTCTTTTCCATAATACAAAAGCCTTTGCACGACTTCTTCATTTTTTGCCTCTTCTTTAAGTCTAGGCTCTTCTTCTATTGCTTTTTCTATTGATACTGGTTTGACACCCTCAACTGGTATCATCTTAGCAAGTCGGTCTACTTGACCGTAGGGCATCTGTAGGACACGGCCAATATCTCGGATAGCTGCCTTGGACAGTAATGCACCAAAGGTGATTATTTGACCGACACGATCATGACCATATTTTTCCTGTACGTATCGTATCACTTCCTCTCTACGATCCATGCAGAAATCAATATCAAAATCAGGCATAGATACTCTATCTGGATTTAAGAAACGCTCGAAGAGTAGCGAATACCTAATTGGATCCAGATCTGTTATCGTAAGCGAGTAAGCTACAAGTGATCCAGCACCCGAACCCCTACCGGGACCTACGGGAATTTTATTTTTTTTGGACCATTGGATAAAATCTGCAACAATTAAAAAGTAACCGGGAAAACCCATGTTAATTATCACATTGAGCTCAAAATCTAATCTTTTTTGGTAATCTTCTATAGATGCCGCATGTGGAATTACCGCGAGCCTTTTTTGCAAGCCTTCATTAGCTTGCCGTCGTAACTCAGCAACTTCATCATCTGCAAATTTTGGCAATATTGGGTCACGGCATGAAACCATAAAAGAGCAGCGCTTGGCAATTTCTATAGTATTTTCTATTGCTTCAGGAATATCAGCAAAAAGCGCCAACATTTCAGACGATGTTTTAAAATAATGTTGCCGGGTTAGCCGTCTTCTGGGTTCTTGCTGATCTACATAAGCACCATCAGCTATACACAGCAAAGCATCATGAGATTCATAAGCTTCAGATGTTAAAAAATGTACATCATTTGTTGCAACTACCGGTATTTCCATTTCGGTTGCAATTTTTAAAAAGAATGGCTCCGTTTTTTGCTCAAGAGCAGGTAGTCCACCCTCCTCAGGATGTCGCTGCAATTCGATATAGAAGCGGTCACCAAATATTTCTAATAGGTTAGAGGCGTAATTTATTGCCTTATCTATCTGCCCTTCTCCAATCAATGATCCTAGCGGCCCATCTGGACCCCCTGAGAGACATATTAAGTCATCTGAGTGATCTTTTAACTGAATAAGGTCTACTCTGGGGAAACCTCTCTTGTCTTCGTCGAGGTAGAGACAAGAATTTAATTTCATTAAGTTTTGATAACCCTTTTCACTCTGAGCCATCAAAATAATTGGTGCTACTTTAGGAAGCGACTCGCCAACTTTTGGATCTGTGTATTGAATGTCTATCTGACAACCAATTATCGGCTGCACACCCTTACTGCTAGCAGAGACTGAAAATTCTAACGCGCAAAATAAATTATTTTTATCTGTTACAGCCACTGCTGGCATATCGGCTTCGATGCAAAGGTCAGGCAGAGATTTTAAACGTATTGCCCCCTGTAAAAGCGAGTATTCAGAATGAACTCGTAGGTGGACAAATTGGGCAGCCAAAGACATAAAATTTCCAGAAAATTAACTCTTTTATAAGGTTTGCCCCAAATTTTATTTTTTAACAACGCGTATTTCTAAAAATTTTGACTTGAGCAAGAAATTAATGTCCGTAAAGTGAGACTCTCTTAAAGTCGTTAACTGAAAGTTCATGGAGGAATGTCGCGTGGCCGAAGTTTTGCTGCAATTGGACGGCATATCCAAATCATTTCCCGGTGTAAAAGCTAACGATGAAGTAAGTTTTCAAATCAATTCAGGCGAAATCCACGCACTACTGGGCGAAAACGGTGCGGGAAAATCAACGCTTGTTAAAATGATATACGGCTTAATGCAGCCAGATTCTGGCAGTATGAAGCTGGGTTCAGAAAATTTCAGACCCTCAGAACCAAGTAAAGCTCGGCAAAGTGGTATAGCAATGGTCTTCCAACATTTTTCCTTATTTGATGCTTTAAATGTTGCCGAAAACATTGCTTTAGGAATGGAAAACCCACCAAGATTACAAGACTTGTCAGAAGAAATTGAAACTGTGTCAAAATCATATGGGCTTCCATTGGGCCCTAGAAGATTGGTTGGCCAATTATCAGCTGGGGAGCGTCAACGAGTTGAAATAATTCGATGCCTTCTCCAAAATCCTAAGTTACTTATAATGGATGAGCCTACCTCTGTTTTGACACCAAATGAAGTCAAAACACTTTTTGAGACGCTGTTAAGATTAAAGGGTGAAGGCAAGTCAATCTTATACATCTCACATAAATTGGAAGAAATTCGCGAAATTTGTGATTATGCAACAATTCTTCGAAACGGGAAAAAAGTAGGATCCTGTATACCGAGAGACACCAGCGCAAAGCAAATAGGAGAAATGATGGTTGGCAAGTCTTTCTCCAGCCCTTCTAGAAAAACTCGAGCATTTGGTGAGGAATTATTGAAAGTTTCAAATCTTTCTATTCGAACTAAAGACTTTTTTGGGACCTCATTATCAAACATCAATTTTTCTGTTCGTGTTGGTGAAATATTAGGAATTGGGGGCGTGGCTGGCAACGGCCAAGATGAGCTACTATCGGCACTTTCTGGTGAAGACAAAACAAGTCCGTCAACAATTAAAATATTTAACCAACCTATTGGTAAATTAGCTCCAGATGAGCGTAGAGCCATAGGGATGCGAGCCGCTCCAGAAGAGAGGTTGGGTCATGCAGCTGCACCTGCAATGACGTTAATCGAGAACACGCTTATCACCTCTCACTCTGAAGACGTAATAAACCAATTGGGAATTATTAAATTTGACAATGTCAAAGAAAAAACAAAAGATATTGTTTCTGAATTTGATGTCAGGACCGCAACTTTAGATAATGCAGCTGCTTCCTTATCAGGTGGCAATTTACAAAAATTTGTTATCGGCAGAGAAATTTTACAAAAACCACGGGTTTTCGTTGTTAATCAACCAACTTGGGGCGTTGATGCAGCAGCAGCAGCATTCATAAGACAGTCAATATTAAATTTAGCTTCCAATGACTCTGCGGTCGTTGTGATTAGTCAGGATTTGGACGAACTCTTCGAAATTTGCGACACTTTTTCCGTTTTAACAAATGGGCGTATGTCAAAATCACACAATATACGCAGCTTATCATCAGAAGATGTGGGTTTATTAATGGGAGGATCTGATTTGGATCGTAAAAGCCATGATACAGCTTGAGAAACGTCGCAATATTTCTAAATTCTGGACAACCTTAACGCCAGTTATTGCGGTTTTTTTGACCATGTCATTTGGAGGATTGATGTTTGGGCTCTTGCTAGGCGATTTTTCTTCTGCATTTGGTGCGATTAAGTTAATATTCTGGGATCCTTTATTTGATGAAAATTTTGCCCCGTATGCCAGACCTCAACTTCTCGTAAAAGCAGGACCAATCATTCTAATTGCTATTGGACTTTCGATTGGTTTTAAAGCAGGGATATGGAATATTGGTGCTGAGGGACAATATATTTTGGGAGCGATCTTTGGTGCCTCCATTGCTCTTAGCCTTTACCCTCAAGAGAGCATCCTTATTTTTCCTGCTATGATTTTAGCGGGTGCTTTGGGAGGCTTTATTTGGGCATTAATACCGGCTCTTTTGAAAGTATATTTTAAAACAAACGAAATATTGGTTTCGTTAATGCTAGTATATGTAGCGGAGAACATTCTTGCTTCCGTCAGCCAAGGCCTATTACGAAATCCAGAGGGCATGGGACTTCCAGGCAGTAGGAATTTAAAAGATTACCCAAGTGCGCACAATTCTGAAATAATTCCTAATTCTGGGATGCACTGGGGCGTTTTGACAGCATTTTTAGCTGTAATTTTAGCTTATTTTTTATTTCTGAAACATCAAAAAGGCTACGAAATAAGACTAGCCGGTGAAGCGCCAAAAGCGGCTTATTTCGCCGGAATTAATCCGTCAAAAACAATTATTTTTTGTATGGGCATGTCTGGGCTCTTGGCCGGAATGGCTGGCCTCTTTGAAGTGGCCGGGCCTGCAGGGCAAATCACTATGTCTTTCAATTCAGGCTATGGTTTCACTGCAATCATCGTCGCATTTTTGGGCCGTTTAAATCCCTTGGGTATATTATTGGCAGGTCTTCTAATGGCGTTAACTTATATTGGTGGTGAAATTGCACAGCTCATGCTTGGATTACCAGGAGCTTCAATTCAGCTATTGCAAGGAATGCTTCTCTTCTTTCTGTTGGCTACAGACATTTTTACCAATTACAGATTTAAATCCAGGAGTTCTTAAAATGGTGATTTTTGGTATAGACCTAGTACTGCTTATTTCTGCGTTAATGATCTCTGCAACACCTGTCCTCCTAGCCGCTATTGGTGAAGCCGTTGTTGAAAAATCAGGCGTCTTAAATCTTGGAGTGGAAGGAATGATGATAACAGGTGCTGTCATCGGTTTCATTTTCGCAGTAAATACCCAAACGCCCATATACGGCTTTATTTGCGCAGCTATTGCTGGCGCTTTACTATCAGTCATGTTTGCAGTTTTGACCCAATACATCATGTCCAATCAAGTTGCTACGGGCTTAGGATTAACAATGGTAGGCCTTGGCTTATCCGCATTGATTGGCAAACCTTACGAAGGAATAAAAAGCCCAACTTTGTCCAAAATAGAAATTCCCATTCTTTCAGATATTCCAGTTTTAGGCCCAATGATTTTTTCGCACGACGCAATCGTTTATTTTTCAGTTATTCTTGTTGCTACAGTAGCCTTTGTTATCAGTAAAACCCGAATTGGCTTAGTCCTGAGGGCCGTTGGAGAAAACCAAGAGGCCGCTCATGCCCTAGGTTACAAAGTGGTCAGGATACGTTTTCTTGCAATTATGTTTGGAGGCGCAACTGCAGGTATCGGAGGTGCTTATATAAGTCTAGCCCGTGTTCCACAGTGGACGGAGGGAATGACAGCAGGTGCCGGCTGGATTGCACTTGCCCTTGTTGTATTTGCTAGTTGGAAGCCTTGGCGCGTTCTTTTGGGTGCTTATCTTTTTGGTGGCATTACCGTTTTACAGCTCAATTTACAGGCAATAGGCGTAGCTATTCCAGTAGAAATTCTTTCAATGTCACCATATCTCGTGACAATAGTCGTTCTGGTAGGTATATCTTTATTTGGACATCACACCGCGCCCGGCTCGCTGGCGCGACCTTTCCACGCCTCGCAATGAGGGAAAACATTAACAGGAGATATTATGAAGTTTAAATCCGTACTATCAGGCGTGCTGCTCGCCTTTGGTTTCGGCACTGTGGCCTTTGCTGCAGATGTCAAGGTTGGTTTTGTATATGTCGGTCCAGTTGGAGACTACGGTTGGACATACGAACATAACGAAGGCCGACTAGCAGTAGAAGAACATTTCGGTGACCGAGTTGAAACAATTTATCAAGAAAGTGTTGCCTACGGAGCAGATGCTGAACGCGTCATAAACACAATGGCTATGCAAGGCGCTGATCTTATATTCACAACTTCCTTTGGATATATGGATCCGACAATTAGTGCCGCAAAAAAATTTCCAAACGTAAAATTTGAACATGCTACTGGATTCAAACTAGCTGATAATGTTTCAACTTATTCAGGCCGTTTTTATGAGGGGCGTGCGATCCAAGGCCACATTGCTGGGAAAATGACTAAAACAAATAAAATTGGCTACATTGGCTCTTATCCAATTCCCGAGGTTGTTCGTGGTATAAACTCTGCTTACCTTCATGCCAAAAAAGTAAACCCTGATGTCGAATTCAATATAATTTGGATCTACACTTGGTTTGATCCAGCAAAAGAAGCGGACGCCGCAAAGGCTTTAATTGATCAGGGCGCAGATGTTATTCTGCAACATACCGACTCCACTGCACCTCAAGCTGCCGCACAACAAGCTGGGAATGTAATTTCTTTTGGTCAGGCATCAGATATGGCTGATTATAAACCATTTCCAAGAGTGTCCTCAATTATCGATGATTGGGCACCCTACTATATTGCAAGAACGCAAGCCGTTTTGGATGGCACTTGGGAATCCACTGCTACTTGGGATGGCATCGGACCGGGAATGGTTTCCATAGGGGAAATCACAGATGCTGTTCCAGCAGACGTGAAGGCCGAAGCACTTGCAATGCGTGACGCCATTGCTAACGGAACCTATCACCCATTCACTGGTCCAATTAAAAAACAAGATGGGTCAGATTGGTTAGCCGCTGGTGAAACAGCCGACGACGGTACTCTGCTTGGGATGAAATTTTATGTAGAAGGTCTTACTGGAAAAGTACCTGAATAAGCATATTAAAAAGGAGAGCCCCTTTTTGATCGGGGCTCTCCTTTAAAATTTGAGCATTCCAAATTGATAGAAAAATTTGACATCGCTGTGATCGGGGGCGGAATTGCAGGTATTTCTGTCGCGGCAAGACTTTCTAAGCACGCAAAAATAGGGCTTTTTGAACAGGAAGATTTTATAGCCCATCACTCTTCAAGTCGTTCAGCCGCAGTTTTCATATCGGATTATGGAAATAGCGACGTTTGTGAACTGAATCTAATCACTTTCCACGAACTGCAATCTAAATATCCCGATATTTTGAAGCAGCGCGGGCTTATGTCTCTAGAAAAAGATGGAGAAATAGAAGAATTTAAAAGTCATGCTAAAAGCCTAGGTTTATCTCCAATTTCGGTAGATGAAGCCAAAGAAAAGGCTCCAATAATAGATATAAAATCTGTAAAACAAGCGGCTTGGCGTGATGACGTTTTCGATATTGATACAGATCTTTTGATCCAAAAATTGCGTCAAGAATGTATTAGTAATGGTGTCCAAATTTTTACTAACTCTAGCATTAACAGCCTTGAAAGTAACAATGACAAATGGATTTTAAATTCAAAAATCCAATCAGAAATACTTATTAATTCTAGTGGTGCTTGGGCAGACAATATCGCTCGACTTGCAAATTTAAAGCCTAAAAACATTCAACCGTTTAAAAGATCAATGGCAAGGGTTGAAATAGATACCAGTCATAATTTGAGCTCTCTTCCAGTATTATTCGGCAGTGATGATACTTGGTACGCCAAACCAGACGCTGGAAGCATGATAGTATCGCCAGCTGACGCTAGCCCTTGTGAACCGCATGATGCGTGGGCACATGAAGAAGATATTGCTTTAGGAATTTATAATTTTGAAAAGATGGTCGAAACAAAAGTTAAAAAGCTGACTTCAAATTGGGCTGGTTTAAGAAGCTTTGCTCCTGATCAGTCCTTGGTTATTGGCCCAGACGCAGACGCAACTAATTTCTTCTGGCTGGCTGGACAGGGGGGATATGGGTTCCAAACATGCCTTGCTGCCAGTCAAATCGCTGAGGATATTTTATTTAATCAGACCTCACAAGTTCCCAGCAGTATAAGTAAAAAGTTTTCACCCCATCGCTTTGCATAAATTACCTTGAAAAAGTCACGGCTTTTATAAAATCAAAACAATGAAAAGTTAAAGAGATACCAATGTTTAGTATAGAACACGAATTTGACTGTACAGTGATTACAATACTCGACGAAGGAAGTAAGCAATTAAAAGAGGATATTACAGTTACAAATTTTGAAGAGTGCACAACCTTAGAGCAATATGATCCTATCAGTGACCGTATAAATAAAATTACATTCTCAAACTCACAGATTTCTGACTTAGTAGCAGCTATTGAGCTTCCAGAAGGCTTTTATTCTCGATCAGCAAAAGAAAAATAATAATCAAACTTCTATTTCTTTTTACATAAAACAGGGAATGTTCAAATGGTGACTTGCAAAAAGTATTGAATCAAAATATATGGCCGACATCAGCGGTGTGCACTACGCACTCCACCGGAAGTTTGTAGCGGGCCGCGGGCCCGTTTTTTTATGTTTGGGAAAAATGATAAACGATTTAATTGCTAAGTCAGCTATTGAAAAGAAACTATTGGAAATAATCAACCCTGTCATATCAGCTATGGGGTTTGAATTAGTTCGTTTAAGATTAATGAGTAACAAAGAGATAACGCTGCAAATAATGGCTGCACGGCCAACCGGATATATCAATGTTGACGAATGTGCGGAAATATCTACAGCTATCAGTGCCGTGCTTGATGTAGAAGACCCAATTGTAGATGCATATCATCTTGAGGTGTCAAGTCCTGGTATTGACCGCCCACTCACCAGACTTAAAGATTTTGAAGAATTTGAAGGCTACGAAGCTAAAATAGAAACAGTTGACCTAATTGATGGTCGGAAAAGGTTCAGAGGAACATTGGCTGGGGTAAATGGTTCAGAAATTTTAATTAATTTAGAAGAAGGCACTATTGGACTAGAATTTAACTGGCTTGCTGACGCTAGGCTTGTGTTAACTGATGATTTAATCAAAGAAATGCTTAAACAAAGAAAAATAAATCAAAATTTTGATGACAAAAAATTTGATACAGTTGAAACCGAACGTTTAGAGGAGATTGAATAATGGCCATTACTTCTGCAAATCAGCTTGAGCTTTTACAAACAGCGGAAGCTGTTGCTCGAGAAAAAATGATCGATCCAAGCTTAGTGGTAGAAGCGATGGAAGAAAGTCTCGCCCGTGCGGCTAAGTCTAGATATGGGTCAGAAATGGACATACGTGTGTCGATTGATAGGAAAACGGGCCGTGCAACATTTACCCGTGTTCGTACAGTGGTCACTGAAGAAGAAGTAGAAAATTATCAGGCGGAAATGACTGTTGAACAGGCAAAGCAATATATGGAAAATCCAGAGGTGGGACAGCAATATATTGAAGAAATTCCCCCTGTCGATATGGGAAGAATTGCTGCTCAATCCGCTAAACAAGTTATTTTGCAAAAGGTTCGTGAGGCAGAACGAGATCAGCAATATGAAGAATTTCAAGATCGAGCTGGAACTATTATTAATGGCGTTGTTAAGCGTGAAGAATATGGAAACGTAGTTGTCGATGTGGGACGGGGTGAGGCCATACTAAGACGTACTGAAAAAATTGGACGAGAAAGCTATCGTCCAAACGATAGAATTCGCTGTTATATTAAAGATGTAAGAAGAGAAACAAGAGGACCTCAAATATTTTTGTCTAGAACTGACCCTATGTTCATGGCTGAATTGTTTAAAATGGAGGTTCCAGAAATTTATGAAGGTATAATTGAAATAAAGTCGGTAGCGCGCGATCCTGGATCACGTGCTAAAATAGCTGTTTTCACAACTGATACCACAATTGACCCTGTCGGAGCTTGTGTCGGGATGCGGGGTAGTAGAGTTCAGGCCGTAGTCAACGAACTGCAAGGCGAAAAAATTGACATTATTCCATGGAATGAAGATCAACCAACGTTTTTAGTAAACGCACTGCAGCCTGCCGAAGTAAGTAAGGTTGTTCTAGATGAAGAAGCAGGTAAAATCGAGGTTGTCGTTCCAGAAGAGCAGCTTTCTTTGGCAATAGGCCGTCGAGGACAAAACGTTCGCTTAGCAAGTCAACTAACAAATCTAGATATTGATATAATGACTGAAGCAGAAGAAAGCGCTCGGAGGCAGAAGGAGTTTGAAGAGCGCACCCAGTTGTTTATCGAAACCTTGGATGTGGATGAGTTTTTTGCCCAGTTATTAGTTTCTGAAGGCTTCGCTAATTTGGAAGAAGTCGCATATGTAGAAATAGATGAATTACTCGTCATTGATGGCGTTGACGAAGATACGGCTCAGGAGCTTCAAACGCGTGCGAGAGAATTTCTTGAAGAACAGGCAAATAAGGCTCTAGAACACGCCAAAGAGCTTGGAGTTGAAGATAGTCTTATAAATTTTGAAGGATTATCACCCCAAATGCTCGAAGCATTGGCAGAAGATGGAGTAAAAACTCTTGATGAATTCGCCACCTGTGCGGACTGGGAATTGGCCGGAGGCTGGACTACCGTTGATGGTGAAAGAGTAAAAGACGACGGAATACTTGAAAAGTTTGATGTAAGTTTGGAAGAAGCGCAAGATCTAGTAATGACAGCCCGTGTTATGTTGGGATGGGTTAACCCAGACGACCTTGCTCCGAGTAATGAGGAAATTGAAGAGTAACCTGTTATATGATTTCTTCTGCAGAAAAATTTAAACCATCAGAGCGAAAATGCATTGCCACAGGGCAGGTATTATCAAAGAGTGAACTGGTGCGCTTTGTTTTAGGCCCCAATAGCCTCATATATCCTGACCCTGAAAATAAATTACCGGGTAGAGGTATTTGGGTCAAAGCTGATCGTTCTGCGATTATGAAAGCAGAAAAAGGCCAGCTATTTTCTCGAGCTGCAAAACAAAGTGCAGAGTGTTTAGAAAATTTAGCTGAACAGGTAGAAAATTTGATAGCAAACCGTATCATTACACTTATCGGCTTATCTCGAAAATCTGGTCAATGCATTTGTGGATATGAGAAAGTAAAAGATTGGTTAAAAAAAGATATTGCAAAAGTTTTAATTCAATCCAGCGATGGCTCTAATCGGGAAAAATCAAGGTTACGAACACCTAATGAAGGAAAATTTATAGGTTGGCTAAGCTCAAAAGAACTTGGGAAAGCGTTCGGGAGAGAAAATATTACCCACTGCGCACTAGCATCTGGTGGTTTAACTAAACGTATAGTAGAAGATGCTCAGCGCCTTAAAGGATTGCGCATCATAAAAGATCAAAATTCTTTTCGAAAGGATGAAACGTCTAAATGAGCGATAATGATGGAAAAAAAACCTTAGGTGTCCGAAGTGGGCCACGGGCTAGTAACGTGAAACAGAGCTTTAGTCATGGGCGCTCTAAAAATGTTGTCGTGGAGACGAAGCGAAAAAGAGTAGTTGTTCCAAAAGCTGGATTATCAAAAAGCAGTATTCAATCATCGAGTAACGATGGCGGAAAGGCTCTTCCCTCTGGTATCACAGATACAGAAATGGAGCGCCGTTTAAAAGCGCTTCAAGCCGCTAAAGCAAGAGAAGCGGACGAAGTTGCTCAACGCGAGGCAAGCGCGAAAGAACGAGAGCAAGAACGAGAGCAAAGACGGCTTGAGCAGGAAAACAAGCAACGTGAATTAAAAAAAGCTGAAGAAATTGAAACGGAAAAAGAGGCTCAGGTTGAAGCCGCTAAACAACAAGCAGAGGAGCAAGCTAAGAGAGTTGCGCTAGAAGCAAAAACTGCGACTAAAACGGACGCTCCACAACGAAGAGATTTTAGTGATCAAAAATCTGCGCGGCCATCATCCCCAAGTTCTCGGAAAAAAGATCGCGAAGGTGATGAAAGGTCTTCTGGACGTGGTCGTGGTGATGAAGGTAGGCGTTCTGGAAAGCTAACATTAAGCCAAGCTTTGGACGGCGGAGAGCGAAGTCATCAAAAATCCATGGCTGCTATGAAGCGGAAGCAAGAACGAGCCAGACAAAAAGCAATGGGTCAACCTCAAGAAAGAGAAAAAATTGTCAGAGACGTACAAGTTCCTGAAGCAATTATTGTTTCCGAGCTCGCTAACAGAATGGCAGAGAGATCTGCTGAAGTGGTAAAAGCATTGATGAAAATGGGGATGATGGTTACTCAAAACCAAATCATAGATGCAGATACTGCCGAACTAATAATTGAGGAGTTTGGGCATAAAATTGTTAGGGTTTCTGCTTCTGATGTGGAAGATGCAATAACTGAAATTGAAGATCAGCCCAAAGACCTTACGTCTAGGCCTCCTGTAATCACAATTATGGGGCATGTTGATCATGGAAAAACCTCTCTTTTGGACTCAATAAGAAATGCCAAAGTTGTTTCCGGCGAGGCTGGTGGAATTACTCAGCATATCGGAGCTTATCAAGTTAAAACTAAAGACGGGACGATTCTTTCATTTTTAGATACACCAGGTCACGCTGCTTTTACCTCAATGCGTTCAAGAGGTGCCCAAGTTACTGATATTGTGGTTTTAGTCGTAGCAGCAGATGACAGCGTAATGCCTCAAACAGTTGAAGCAATCAATCACGCTAAAGCTGCTGAAGTACCGATGATAGTTGCTATAAATAAGTGTGATAAGCCGGAAGCAAACCCAGACAATGTTCGCACCGAGTTATTACAGCACGAGGTAATCGTAGAAGCTATGTCTGGAGAAGTACAAGATGTAGAAGTATCTGCGATAACTGGGAAGGGTCTTGATGAGCTATTAGAAGCAATCGCTTTACAAGCAGAAATTTTGGAATTGAAGGCAAATAATAAGAGGGCAGCTCATGGGGCGGTTATTGAGGCCCAATTAGATGTAGGACGTGGTCCTGTAGCTACTGTTCTTGTCCAAAATGGAACGTTGAAACAAAGCGATATTTTTGTTGTGGGAGAGCAATGGGGAAAAGTCCGGGCTTTAATTAATGACAAAAACGAGAGAGTCAAAGAAGCTGGGCCGTCAGTGCCTGTTGAAGTGCTAGGATTGAATGGAACACCCGAAGCAGGTGATGTGTTAAATGTAGTCGAAACAGAGGCGCAAGCTCGAGAGATTTCTGAGTATCGCGAAAACGCCGCCAAAGAAAAACGCGCTGCAGCTGGTGCCGGAACTTCACTTGAACAACTCATGGCAAAAGCAAAAGAGGATGAAAACATCACCGAAATGCCTATTCTTGTTAAGGCTGATGTTCAAGGTTCAGCTGAAGCTATTGTTCAAGCGATGGAAAAAATTGGTAACGATGAAGTTAGAGTGCGAGTTTTACATTATGGAGTGGGAGCAATAACGGATACAGATGTCGGCTTGGCTGAAGCATCAGGCGCCCCTGTTATGGGGTTTAATGTCAGAGCCAACGCTTCCGCAAGAAATTCTGCCAATCAAAAAGGTGTTGAAATTCGTTATTACTCCATAATTTACGATTTAGTTGATGATGTTAAAGCAGCAGCTTCTGGTCTGTTGTCAGCAGAAATTAGAGAGAATTTTATTGGTTATTCCAAAATCAAGGAAGTTTTCAAGGTATCGGGTGTTGGAAAAGTTGCTGGGTGCTTAGTTACAGAAGGGGTGGCCAGAAGAAGTGCTGGAGTCCGTTTGCTTCGTGACGATATAGTAATCCATGAAGGTACATTAAAAACTCTGAAAAGATTCAAAGACGAAGTTCCCGAGGTACAATCAGGACAAGAATGTGGAATGGCTTTTGAAAATTATGAAGATATCCGTCCTGATGATGTCATAGAAATATTTGAGCGGGAAGAAATTGCTCGAAAGCTAGATTAATATTTAAGGTTTATTAAGCTTAAAAATTATATCCATTCCCGTAGAATTGGTATCAACGGAATATCAGCCGGAGGCATAGGATAATTTTTGAGTTCTTTGGAATAAACCCATTTTAATTCCTGGTTTTCTTTTGGAAGCACAACTCCTTCCCACTTTCGACAAACAAATAATGGCATCAGTAAGTGAAATTGCTCGTATGCGTGGCTTGCAAATGTCAGGGGGGCCAGGCAACTATTCCAAGTCTTAATACCTAATTCTTCCGAAAGCTCTCGTACCAAAGCTTGTTCTGGTGTTTCTCCAGGCTCAACTTTGCCACCGGGAAACTCCCATAAGCCAGCCATCGGCTTTCCGTCTGGGCGCTTTGCTATTAGGATTCTACCTTCCTTGTCTACCAAAACGACTGCTGAAACCAAGACGGTTTTCATGAACGATAATCCGCATTGATACTTATATAATCGTTCGTAAAATCACAGGTCCAAAAAGTAGTATTTGCTTCTCCCAAACCTAAATCTACAGAAATTTTTATTTTAGCATTTTTCATATATTGCGCTCCAAGCTCCTCTGAATAATTAGGGGCTACCCAGCCCTTTTCTGCTACGAGTATGTCACCAAAAAATATTTTTATTTTATCTCTTTCTGCCTGTGCACCAGATTTACCTATTGCCATAACAATTCTTCCCCAGTTGGGGTCCTCACCCGCTATGGCAGTTTTAACCAAAGGAGAGTTAGCGATAGACTTTGCATGGGTTTTTGCATCTGTTTTATTTCTTGCATTAACAATATTTATTTCAATAAACTTTGATGCTCCTTCTCCATCCTTAACTACTTGATGTGCAAGATCAGTCATAAGGGAAGCCAAACCTTGCGAGAAATTTTCATCATTCTTTTGTATTCTTATGCCTGATTTTCCGGTAGCAGCCATCAAAACAGTATCAGACGTTGATGTGTCACCATCGACGGAAATTGAATTGAAAGTTCTTTCATTTATTTCGGATAGATAAGACTGCAGCGCATCTTTTTTTACAGATGCATCTGTAAATAGGTACACTAACATTGTGGCCATGTTTGGAGCAATCATCCCTGAACCTTTGGCTATCCCTGCAATAGTGATTTCACCTTGATCAGTTAAAACCTTTCTTACAGAACCTTTGGGATATGTATCTGTAGTCATAATTGCTTTTGCAGCTTCAAAAATATCTTGCTTAGTTTTGTCGGCAACCATTTTGCCTAATGCATCAATGATTAAATTGTGAGGTAATTCCTCACCAATTACGCCAGTTGAAGAGGAAAATACCCTAGACCGCGGTATGTTTAAAACGTCTGCTGCCATTGAGATAATTGCCTCTACAGAAACCTTTCCTCGATAGCCAGTAAATGCGTTAGCATTGCCTGAGTTTACAACTATAGCGGCCCCAGACGAACTATCTTTTAGATGGATTTTTTCCTGACAATCGATAACTGCAAAAGATCTAGTAGAAGAAGATGTAAAAACACCGGCAATTTCTGTTCCAGGATCTAAAACTGCCAACATCACATCGCTTCGACCCTGATATTTAATCCCAGCTGACGCTGTTGAAAAATTTACTCCTTTTATACTAGGAATATCTGGAAAACTAGCAGGCGCTAGCGGTGAAACCTTTTCTATTTTGGCCATTTATTACTCCAGCAACAAGATTTTAGGTTTTTAAGTATTAATTTTGTCATAAATTTACCTATAAATTAATGATGTTTTTTTCGCTAGCGTTGACACTACTATGCGAGGACCTTAAATCGCTTACGAGTAGAGTGAAATACTAACCTAGTTCCTAGTTTGAGTTTTAAAATCAGGCAAGGCTATAAAAACGGTTTTATGCAAGTTAAATAATTGGAGAAAAAATGCTGGGATTTGGAAAACTTGCAAGAGCAGCTTTTGGCTCGTCAAATGATCGAAAGATTAAAAGTATCCAGCCAATTGTTGACAAAATCAACTCACTTGAAGCTGATTTTGAGGAACTCGATGACGAGGCATTAATTAAAAAGACTGATGATTTAAAAGAACGTTACTCAAATGGAGAGACACTAGATTCTCTATTACCTGAAGCTTTTGCTAACTGTCGGGAAGCGGCAAAGCGTTCACTGGGACTACGAGCATTTGATACCCAATTAATGGGTGGAATTTTTCTGCACCAAGGTAATATTTCAGAAATGAAAACCGGGGAAGGAAAAACTCTGGTTGCAACCTTTCCTGCTTATCTGAATGCCTTGGCAGGCAAAGGTGTTCATATTGTAACAGTAAACGATTATTTAGCAAAACGTGATGCAGATTGGATGTCAAAAGTCTATGGCGCAATCGGTATGTCAACTGGTGTCGTCCACCCACAACAAACAGATGAAGAAAAATTATCCGCTTATAAGTGTGATATAACTTACGCAACGAATAATGAGCTAGGCTTTGATTATCTCAGAGATAACATGAAAAGTGAAATCGATCAGATGAATCAAAAATATCACTATTTTGCGATAGTTGATGAAGTTGACAGCATTTTAATTGATGAGGCGAGAACTCCTCTCATAATTTCAGGACCCGCAGAAGATCGAAGTGAGATGTATCAAATTATTGATAAGTTAATACCATCTTTAGAAGATACTCACTTCACAATTGACGAAAAAACAAGAGCCGTAACCTTTACTGATGAAGGTAATGATTATTTAGAAGAGATACTTCTATCAGAGGGGATATTACCGGATGGACAATCGCTTTACGATCCAGAAAGCACAACTATTGTTCACCATGTTAATCAAGGTTTAAGAGCGCACAAATTATTCACAAAAGATAAAGATTATATAGTTAGATCTGATGAAGTAGTATTAATCGATGAGTTTACTGGGCGTATGATGCCAGGACGTCGCCTTTCCGACGGGCTTCATCAAGCGATAGAAGCTAAAGAGAACTGTTCAATACAATCGGAAAACGTAACCTTAGCCAGCGTAACGTTTCAAAATTATTTTCGTCTTTACGATAAATTATCTGGCATGACCGGGACAGCAGCAACCGAAGCCGAAGAATTTAAAGAAATCTATAAGCTAGGGGTAGTAGAAGTTCCTACCAATCGACCTATTACTCGAATAGATGAAGACGACAAAGTTTATCGGACTACAGCAGAAAAATACTCAGCTATTATTGAAGAGATTAAGGAAGCAAATATCAAAGGCCAGCCCGTATTAGTAGGAACAACGTCCATCGAAAAATCTGAACTTTTATCAGATATGCTTAAGAAAGAAAAAGTAAAACACAACGTATTAAATGCAAGACAACACGAACAAGAAGCTCAAATTGTTGGTGACGCTGGCAAGCTTGGCGCAGTAACAATAGCGACAAATATGGCTGGGCGAGGAACAGATATCCAACTTGGCGGTAATGTGGAGATGAAAGTACTCGAGTCTTTAGCAAAAAACCCAAATGAAGATCCCGAAAAATTAAGAACTGAAATTGAATCTTCGCATTCTGGGGAAAGAGAAAAAGTTTTAAGTGCGGGTGGTCTATTTGTGCTTGCAACTGAGCGGCACGAAAGCCGTAGGATTGACAACCAGCTTCGTGGCCGATCCGGTCGTCAGGGCGACGCTGGTCGTTCTTCATTTTTTCTAAGTCTAGAAGACGACTTAATGCGGATTTTTGGATCTGAGCGTTTGGACAAAGTGCTTTCGACTTTAGGCATGGAAGAAGGTGAAGCAATCGTTCACCCCTGGGTCAACAAATCCTTGGAAAGAGCTCAAGCTAAAGTTGAAGGACGTAATTTCGATATTAGAAAACAATTGCTAAAATTTGACGACGTAATGAATGATCAAAGAAAGGCAATTTTTGAGCAACGCCTTGAGATTTTAAGATCTACCGAAATCAGTGAAATAATTGAAGATATGCGCGAAGAAGTATTAGATGACGCCGTAGAGCTATATATGCCCGCCAAAGCATACGCTGAGCAGTGGGAAACAGAAGACTTAGGAAACTACGTGAACGAGATTTTCAATGTAAACCTACCAGTTGTTGAATGGGCTGACGAAGATGGTGTTGATAATGAAGTCATTAGAGACCGAATAAGCAACGCAGTAGATGAATTTATGGATGGGAAAAATAAATCATTTGGCCCCGAAAATATGAGTAAAATCTGCAAACAGATTTTACTTCAAACAATTGATCGCAAATGGCGGGAACACCTACTCAAACTGGAGCATCTTAGAAGCGTCGTCAGTTTCCGTGGTTACGCGCAAAGGGATCCATTAAATGAGTACAAAAATGAAGCATTCCAACTTTTTGAAGGTTTATTAGGCTCATTACGTTTAGATGTCACAAAACATATGGGGAAGGTCCGGCCGTTAACAGAGGAAGAGCAGAAAGCCATTGTTGAGCAGATGGTCTCCCAACAGGAGCAAAATGAAAAGATTGAACAACCTAAAACCAACGGGCTAGCCATAAATCATAATCCTAAAAAAGAAATGCCGATTAATTGGCAAAATACTGGACGAAATGAAAAATGTCCTTGCGGATCAGGTAAAAAATTCAAACACTGTCACGGACGCTACGTTTAAATTATCAAAGACTAAAAATTATAGTGAGTAAACTTTACAAAAAGCTTACCCGCCATTTAACCATTTCGCTTTTCAACTTTGAATACTTTCCCTGCTATAATTGAAAGAATAGCTGCGGCAAAACTAAACAGAGCACCCATCTTTGCAGCATCCTGAACAGGGCCAGCATCGAAAGCAACGGTTGCGACAAATAGTGAAACCGTAAAGCCAATTGCTGACACAAATCCTATAACAATTAAATCAATTAAGCGGACGCCTTCTGGCATCCCCAAACGCATTGGCGATGCCGCAAGCCACCCGAATAAAAAAATGCCGACAGGTTTTCCAATTATTAAGCCAGCCAAGACTAACCAAGTTGCATCACCTATGGATGAAAACTCTACGCCGGCATTCAACAAGCCAAAGAAAAACAAAACTACTTCGACAGGATGCTTCAGAGCATGTTCTATCATGTTTAGTAAATCATGCGCATGTTCCTCAGCCGCGTCAAAGAACCCGAAGGCACGATCAGCATGCGGAATAGCGGGCACAATTGGTAACAAACCCAATGCTGGATGCAAACCGGCTTTCATAAAGCCATACCAACTTATGCAACCACCTAAAAGATATGGCCAAAACGTTAAATATTTTCGGACCAAAGTTGTATACGGGCGATCATGTTTGTCGCCATCCATTCTGTAGGGAAGCCAATTGAACACGATATACGTTAGGAAGGCTGCCGCGAATGAAACTAAAAGCCATTCTGGCGCTAGCTCACCTGAGGGATAAAAAATTGCAAGGATAATTAAACCAGCTGCATCATCCGCAATAGCTAAAAGAAGTAGAAATCTAACAGCAGGATGTCCTGCGCCAAAGACTATCCGCCCAACTAAATAACTGAATGCAATATCAGTCGCTGTGGGTATAGCCCAACCATTTTGAACAGCATTATAAGTATCAGAACCCAGAAAAGCTGCCAAACCCAAATATACTGCAATTGGGCCAAACATGCCACCAGCAGTTGCAACTAATGGTGTAGCGGCCTTTTTTCCACGAAGGCTACCATCTTTTAAAATAATCGCTTCCCAAACCTCTTTTGCTGCTATCGCAAAAAAGAACGCCATACCAATATCATTTACCAAATAATGAAAACTTAAAACATTGGTCGCACCGCCTGAAGCAAAAGTGTCGTACCCATCTCCATAAGCCTTTGCCCAGTACTTATAACTAGGCCCAAGCCAATCATTGAACCACAATGGGTACTCCACAAGATGGTGGTAACTGTGCGGGTTTGTATTTGCCCATACCAAAGCAATTAGAGCGCCAAAAATAAGAAGAAGGGAGTAATTAGCTAGAAAGTTCCAAACGCGATACATAAATTCCTCAACAAAACTTTATTATTTGCAAACCAAATAATAGAAAAAATGTAGAACGGCAATTAAAACAATCAAAATAAAAAGTTACTGCTCCAATTTTACTCTCAGTCCTCGCAAAATTGGTAATGTTTGCTTCAAATGATCTGTTCCTAGATCAGACACAACTTCATTCAAAACAGGCGCAACTGCAGAAATAGCATTGTTGCGGGCCATTCTGCCCGACTGGCTAATGGCTACCTTTTTCTTTCGGGCATCATCCCAATCGGGACGAATGTGTACATACCCCGACATTTCCAGACGCCTGAGGGTATTGGTCATTGCGCCTCTGGTGACATGAAAGCTTTTGGCAAGTTGGGCTGGCGTTCTTTCAACATTAATGTGAGCTAAATGATTTAGGACAGAGAAGTGTGATAACTCCATACCTTTCGGTAATACTTTTGCCAATTGTAGTCGTAATAATTGATCAACTGTCAGAATTTCACTGAATAAAGAAATGGCAAGTGTGCTGTTATCATCGCTCATTTATAAGAGCCTGAAGTTAACTGATGTGATGGCATATTCATTTCTTACTCAGAATTTTGTCCAACTTACCATTTTGGTCTAATCCAAATAACTGCTCCCACCCACCAATATGATGCTGATTGATAAAAATCTGAGGTACTGTTTTGGATCCATTAGCCCGCTCAATCATAATCGACTTTAGAGATGGATCTTTCAGGACATCATACTCGTTGAAATCTAAACCCTTTTTAATCAATAAGTTTTTTGCAACAGTGCAAAATCCACAAAGGGGTGAAGTATAGATGTCAATTTCCATCGCTCAATAATTTTTCTAAACCAATTTACTTATATGACCAACAAATAAGCCATAATTTTATATAAAACAATTATGGTCATGCTTATTACAAAAAAGAAACTTATACTTTGAATATTTAAAAGAATCTCTTTATCTCGACCATATGGGAAATAGTGAAGAAATCATTGATAACGAAGCCTTAGCAAGAAGCAGAGCGAGATCAGATAAAGAAGACAATTTTCTCCAAAAGCTAGCTGTTCAGGAAATAAAAGATCGATTGAAATTCATTAAAAAGCGTTTTGAAAAAATTCTAATTATTTGTAATAATTCTTACTATTGGCAGAACGCTTTTAATGAAGCTGATTTTATTTCCGATGACGAAATATTAAAATTTCCAAGAGCGGATTATGATTTAGTAATCCACGGTATGTCATTGCATTATTCTAATGATCCCATTGGTCAATTAATCCAGTGCCGATCATTTATGGAAAAGGGTGGTTTGCTGCTTGGTATTTTCTTAGGTGGCCAGACTTTAAATGAACTAAGAGCCGCTATTGCTTCTGCAGAAATTGAATTAACGGGTGGTATTTCACCTAGAGTCCTACCAATGATAGATATTCGCGACGCTGGTTCTTTTCTGATGCGTGCAGGTTTTTCCTTACCTGTTGCAGACATTAGCGTGAATGAAATATATTATAAAAAACCATTAGATCTATTATATGATCTTCGGAAAATGGGTGAAACAAATGTTCAAAAACATCGGTTAAAAAAATTTTCACATCGAAAACTCTTTTCTTTAACATCTGATAAATATATCCAAAGCCAGAATTCAAAAAATAAGCCCGTAACAGCCACTTTTGAGTTCATTACCATAACTGGCTGGGTACCATCCGAAGATCAACCAAAACCCCTTAAACGTGGCTCAGCAACAATGAGACTTGCTGATGCGCTTCATGTAAAAGAAGAAAAATTGAAAGATTGACCATTTAGCACAATGACTTATCTCCACACCATAATGATAAGATAAGAGAAAACAGATAATGTTTGATGAATCAGCATCAATAGCGATCCCAAAACATGCGGGAACGGATCACCCAAAAATTCCGAAAAAGCGAATAGGAATTCTTCTAGCCAATTTGGGCACCCCAGATCACTATGACTATTGGTCAATGAGACGCTATTTATCAGAGTTTTTGTCCGACAGACGTGTTATAGATTATTCCCCTTGGTTATGGCAGCCATTGTTACAATTAGTAATTTTATCAATTCGCCCCTCTAGGTCTGGTGCAGCTTATAAATCTATTTGGAATAATGAGGGAAATGAAAGTCCTCTAATGACTATAACGAGAAATCAAACCCTCAAAATTAAAAAAGTCATGGAAAAGAAATATGGAGAGGAAATCAAAGTAGATTTTTGTATGCGTTACGGAAACCCTTCGACACAGTCTAAAGTAAGAGAAATGGTTCAAGAGGGGTGTACAAAAATTTTATTTTTTCCTCTTTATCCTCATTATGCTGGAGCGACATCAGCAACAGCAAATGATCAATTTTTTAGAGCGTTAATGCAAGAAAAGTGGCAACCAGTTATTCGAGTTGTTGAGCCATATTTTGACCAACCTCAATATATTGAAGCCTTGGCAAGATCTGTAGAAGCAGCTTATGCTTCAAAAAAAATCAAACCTGAAATTCTTGTTTGTAGCTATCATGGGGTCCCGAAAAGATACCTAATGCAAGGTGACCCGTATCATTGCCAGTGTCAAAAAACTACTAGGTTATTAAAGGAACGTCTTGGCTGGAAGGACACAGAAATTATTACCACTTTTCAATCTAAATTTGGACCAGAGGAATGGTTGAAACCTTACACCGTCGAGGAAGTCGCAAGACTTGTTGAAGAAGAAAAGAAAAAATCCATAGCCGTCATTGCACCAGCTTTTTCTTCCGACTGCATTGAAACTTTGGAAGAGATAAATGAAGAAATTAAAGAAAGTTTTGAAGAAGCTGGAGGAGAAGAATTTACATATATACCATGTCTAAATGACAGCACAGCCCACATCGATGCACTTTCTTCTTTGATTGATAAAAATTTAAGAGGTTGGATAGACTAACTCAAAAACCTTTATTTTTTTCCAAAACAGCAATTCCTTTTTCAGAAAATAATTTGACTAAATTCCCAAGCTTCATGGCTTTTTCTGGATTAGATGCATTGCCTTCAAGCCCTCGCTTCTTAACTCCTTGAAGGATAGCGGCCATTCGAAAAAAAGCGAATGCCATATAAAATTCAAATTTATAAATACCACTTAAACCTACATTTTCACAATAAGTATCAACAAATTCCTTATCTTCCATAAGGCCAAACTCTTTTCTATTTATGCCTTGCAAACCGCGTCCCTCCAAGCCAGTTGGCATTGACCACTGCATCAGCACACTGGCTAGATCTGCAAAAGGATGTCCAATAGTTGAAAGTTCCCAGTCTAATACCGCAACACAATTATTTTTTTGGGGGTCAAAAAGTAAATTATCTAGCCGGAAATCTCCATGAACTAAACATCGCTTTCCATCATCTGCCGGAGTATTTTCTTCCAACCAAAGAATAAGTTGATCCATACTCTTAATTTGACCTGTTTCAGAGGATCTATATTGTTTGGTCCAACGAGTAATTTGCCTAGTGAAATAGTCACCACCCGGACCGTAGTCAGAAAGACCAACTTTTAATAAATCCACTTTATGTATCGCGGCTAAAATATTGCTCATTTCCTCAAAGATTGAATAACGGCGATGCTGTGCGATCATATCTAACCGTGGATCCTCAAAACAAACACCTTTTAAATACTCCATAATATAGAACTCTGTCCCCAAAACACTAACATCATCACAGTAAGCATACATCCGTGGAACTGGGATCAGGCTATTTTGTAGAGCCAATTGAACTCTGTACTCCCTATCCACCGCATGTGCCGACTTTAATAAAATACCTTCTGGTTTTTTTCGAAGAACATATTTTTTTTGGGGGGTTTCGATCAAGTAGGTCGGGTTGGACTGACCAGAATTAAACTTTGTATACTTTGCGGGTCTATAAAAATTTTCAACATTAATTTCGGCCCAATCTGATGTAGCTTTAAAATCTAATTGCGTTTTAGCCATCTGGAATATGACCTTTTGACAAATATTGCCTACCAATCCATTGGGCAACTAAAGCTGGTTTCTCAAAATCCTCTATCTCAACTTCAACACGCCATGTCGTCGAAATTTCAAAGGGCCTAACTTTTCGAATATCAGAAAGCTCAAAACGCCCTCGAACCTTTGATCCAACTTTCACCGGGGATAAAAACCTTAGCTTATCAAAGCCATAGTTTACTCCTAAATTAGATCCTTCTATCGTAGGAATTGCATCGTAATACATAGCGGAAAGTAGTGAAACTGTTAAAAATCCATGCGCTATAGTTCCATTAAAAGGTGTTTTCTGGGCAGCAATTGGATCTACGTGTATATATTGCCAATCCTCCGTTAAGTCAGCAAATTTATCTACCATCGCTTGGTCAATAGTAAACCATCTCGAAACACCCACCTCTAAACCTAATTTCTCTTTAAGATCCTCAAAGCTCAGCAAATCAGTCCTCACCAAATATACTTGGCCCCGTTGAAACATTTATTCCACCCGATATTGGTAGTATAGCGCCAGTGACATATGAACCACCTTTTCCGCATAAAAATTGAATGGATGCAGCAATATCGTCGGTTTGACCTATACGCTTTAATGGAACTCTTTTTGAAACACGCATTGTGCCTTTCGAGTCTCCCATCGCAAAATCAGTCATATTGGATTGAAATGGACCAGGAGAAAGTGCGTTGACTGTTATATTTCTTTCAGCCAGTTCCTTTGCTAAAATTCTAGTGATATGGTGAACCGCAGATTTAGAGGCTGCATACGAATAGGCACCGTCACCCATTGGAACTTCACCCATAACACTACCTATATTCACAACACGTGATGGAAAATCTGACTTTGAAGAAGATTCTAACAACGGAACCAGTTTCTGAGTTAAATAAAAGATGGCAGAGACATTTAGATTGAGAACTTTTGCCCACGCGTCGTAAGGAAAACTACTAAGATCTGAGCCCCATGTTCTGCCAGCGTTATTAATTAAAATATGTAATTTTGAATTTTTAGAATAAATTTCATTAATTATATTATTAATACCAGCCTCACTACTCAAATCACCTCTAAAAGGTATAACCTCTCCCTCAAAGCCATAATTATTTAACTCTTTAGCTGCGTTTTGACAATTTTCTAATTTTCGAGAGACAATAAAAACTTTTGCACCCGCTGAAACTAAACCCACCGTTGCCATAAGACCTATACCAGTAGAACCTCCAGTAACGAGTGCAGTCTTTCCTCTAAGGGAAAACAAATTATCAGAAATCATTGCTTATCAATTTTAAAGTTCACTTTTGAGTTTATTCTTAAATTCTTTATAGTTAAATAAAAATTTTCTATAGTTGCCTGATCGCAAGCTAATAGTTATTTGAACATAATGGGATCATGAAAAAGGAAAACTAGTGACAAATTTCACCTACAGTAAAGATTTACCTGATAACCTTGACCTAGGAAAAATAGTTGCAGTTGACTGCGAAACTATGGGGTTAAACCCTGGTCGCGATAGACTTTGTGTAGTGCAACTTTCATCCGGTGATGGGCATACTCATATTGTCCAAATAGAAAAAAATCAAACGAAGGCTCATAACCTGGAAAGGCTGTTACAGGATGAAAATATACTGAAGTTATTTCATTTTGGACGCTTCGATATTGCCATTTTATATTCTACTTTTGGTCTTCTTTCTTCACCTGTTTATTGTACAAAAATAGCTAGTAAAATTGCGCGAACCTATACTGATCGTCACGGGCTTAAAAATCTTCTTACAGAGCTTTTAGAAATTGATATTTCCAAACAGCAACAATCAAGTGACTGGGGAGCCAAAACACTAACTAAAGCCCAAATAGAATATGCTGCAAGTGACGTTCTGCATTTACACGCATTACGAGAAAAACTAAATGAAATGCTGGAACGTGAAAATAGAGCTGATTTAGCCAACGAATGTTTTAAATTTTTGCCATTTCGCGCAGCTTTAGACATTAAAGGTTGGAATGATATTGATATTTTTGAGCATTAAAAGGTTTCCATAAATGCCCGCCTTAAAAGTCAGTTATTCAAATACAGTTTTTTACTTGAAATTAACTTTGGGTTTTCTAGGCTTATTCGCTCTCGTACTGATTTTTTTGTCCGCAAAAAAATTAGACCCAAGTACAGAAATTCCTTTTGCGAAGGAGATAGATTTTGCAACGCTGGATGATGGCCTCACTAAACCATTATACTCGTCAATGACCAACTCAGGTGATGAGCTTCGCATATCAGCAGATCAAGTTATTTCAACTGAAGAAAAAGATACGGCTGTCATAAAATCTGCTACTTTGAGAATTTTTTCTGATAGTGGCTCTAATTTATTTTTGTCGTCCGATACGGCGCTTCTTAACAAAGGAAAAAAAAATTTAATTTTTTCAAAAAATGTGATCCTAAAAACGGATGATAAAATGAAAATTACCGCACCAGAAATACTTACAGCACTTGACCAAACTCTGATAAAGGCTGAGGGACCCGTTAAAGGTTTATTTGGCAATAGCAACATAGAGGCAGGGCAACTTGATATATTTAGAGAAAATACATCATCTAATCTAGTTATAAGTTTTACTAAAGGCGTTAAGATGGTATACAACCCTAGCCAATCTTTTTAAGAGAAGAAACTTGTCAAAAATTGGAAAATTTTTTTTATTTGCCGTGTTACTATCCAACATGGCATTTTCACAAAACGCCGGTTTTGGTTCGCTAGTATCAGATCGAACCGAACCCGTTGAATTCAGCTCCGACCGTTTAATTTTTAACCAAGAGGAAAATTTGGCGGAATTATTTGATGGAGTAAAAATTATTCAAGGTAAGACCGTATTAAGCGCAGAATACGTTAAAACTATTTATTCTAAGGCGAACAAATTGGAAAAAGTTTTTGCGGAACGCAATGTTGAATTAAAAAGTGACCAGGACATTGCTCGAGCCGATACAGCTATCTATTCCTTAACCGAGAATTCTATCTCCTTAACTGGAAACGCACAGTTATTGCAAGGAGCCAGTAATATAATGGCTGACCAAATATTAATAAATACAGAAACTGGCCTCACTCAATTATTGGGGAGTGTAAAAACTGTTATATCCCCGAGCACTAATTAAATGTCTTCTTTCGAGGTATTGGAATCTGAAACAGGGCTAATGGTAGCCGGTCTTAGGAAGAGTTTTAAAAAAAGGATAGTTATTCACGATGTTTCATTAGAACTACGAAGAGGGGAAGTGGTTGCGCTGCTAGGACCAAATGGGTCTGGGAAAACAACTACTTTTTATTCTATAGCAGGTTTAACTTCATCAGATGGGGGGCAAGTAAAAATAGATGGCTTAGACGTGACAACTATGCCCATGTATCGCCGAGCTAGGATGGGTTTGGTTTATTTGCCACAAGAAACATCTATATTCAGAGGTTTGAATGTTGAGGAAAACATAAAAGCGATACTTGATATTTCAACACCCATTAAATCAGACCGACAAGCAAAATTAGAAAAACTATTATCAGATTTTCGGATAGGCCACCTAAGAAGGACTCCTGCGCTTGCTTTATCGGGCGGCGAGCGTCGTCGAGTAGAAATTGCGCGAGCCTTAGCAACAGACCCAAAATATATACTACTAGATGAACCTTTCGCCGGGGTTGATCCCATCTCAATAAATGATGTTCGCACTCTTGTTGCAGAATTGAGGAGCCAGGGTATAGGCGTCCTTATAACCGATCACAATGTCCGAGATACTCTTAAGATCGTAGATAGAGCATATATTTTGCATGATGGCCGGGTTATCGTTTCTGGAATACCTGAGGATGTTGTAAATAATGACAATGTACGTCGAGTCTATCTAGGAAAAGACTTTAATATCCAATAAGAAATATAAACTTTTCAGTTCATTTTCATTGACATAATTGCTGCAAAGTTCTTCAATAAAATTATAGGGCAATTAAGGTAGAAAAATTTTTTACCTAAGTAAAAAATACAATCCTCAAACGCTAAGAAGTGTATACCTTCAATTGCAGTTTAAATTAACTTCGCCTCAAATGGGCCGATGCCTAAGGATACTTATATGCAATACCAAATCTCAGGAATTCATATCGATGTTGGCGATGCTCTTCAAACGCATGTTAAAGGAGAGCTAAATGACGCTATCACTAAATATGCCGACCGTCCAACAGACGCTCAGATTATTTTTTCAAAAAGTGGTCACGAGTTTGTTTGCGATGCAATAGTTCATTTATCGACAGGACTGACTGCACAAGCAAAAGCTTCAAAGGCGGAAATCTATGCAGCTTTTGATGCATGTGCTGAAAAAGTGGAAAAACAATTACGTCGATATAAAAGAAAACTCAAAGGTCATCATAAAGATCGAAATCAATCAGTTGAATTTATTGATCCCACATCGTATACGAATCCAACAAAAGAGGGTCATAAAGAATCGGCTACTGACTCAGAGCCCCTAATTATTGCAGAAACGGATAGCAAGTTCCCAATTTTTTCTGCAAAAGAGGCAGCTGAAGAATTAGAAAGGTCTAAACTTCCCTTTATTTTGTTTAAAAATGAAGAAAAAAAAGGCGTGAATATAATATTTCGACGTAAGGACGGAAATATAGGCTGGGTCCAGCTAAGTTGAAATAAGCGTTTTAAAGGGTGTCTAAAAGAGCTATTTTAAATGGAATTTTCAAATCTGTTAAAGCCAGAAGCGATTCGTATTTTTTCGTCTGTTTCAAGTAAGAAAAGGTTGCTGCACGACTTGGCCGGAATTGCTGAGGCTTGTTATCGTACCGACTATTCAAATACTGTTGAAGCGTTGATTGAAAGAGAATCCCTTGGACCCACAGGGGTTGGGGGAGGTGTTGCGTTGCCTCATGCTCGTTTGGAAAATTTAGATCAAGTAGTGGGGGCTTTTATACTTTTAGAAAGCCCTGTTGAGTTTGAGGCTATTGATAGGCAACCTGTTGATGTTGTTTTTAGTCTCTTTGCTCCCAAATCCGCGGGGGTAGAGCATCTTAAAGCTTTAGCGCTGGTATCGCGTACGTTGCGCGAACAGTCAATTGTCGCTAAATTACGCTCCAACCCTGATCCAACTACTCTCTACACGATTTTGACCGAACCAGCTAACGTAAAAGCCGCTTAACTTTTAATAATAATTGATGCTCTTAAATAACAAAATTTGGTTTTTAGAGAGCCTATCTCAGTATTACGTTTCGTGAAGACGCTATAAAAAACGGATTTTTATAATGCGGTTTCCCGTACTTCAAAGGTTGTTTATCTTCCACTTGCAAAACAATACCGCCAGCTGCTGATAAAACCGCATGCCCTGCTGCCGTATCCCATTCCATAGTTGGCCCAAAACGTGGATAAAGATCTGCTTCACCCGCAGCTATTAAACAGAACTTCAGCGAAGATCCCGCACTGACTAGTTCTTTACACCTGTATTTGGATATATATTCATCAGTTTTTTTATCGCGGTGAGACTTGGAGGCCACAACTTTTAGGGCTGTATTATCAGAAAATGCAGTATTAATCCTTTTTATCAAACCCATTTTAGACACACTAAAATAAGCCATTTCCTCAACCGCATCACCATTTTCGTCTGTATAAAATAATCTTTGCCGTGCTGGCGCGTAAACAATACCTCGTATTGGCTCTCCATTGGCAACTAAGGCTATATTTACAGTAAAATCTCCTCTGCGCTTAATAAATTCCTTAGTTCCATCTAAAGGATCTACTATAAAAAAAACTGAGGCACTTAAATCATGAGATTTGACTTGTTCCTCAGTAATGACCGGTATTTCCGGAAAATATTTTTTAAGGCCCTTTGATATAACTTTATCTGCTTTTTTATCAGCTATAGTAACTGGACTATCATCGGATTTCAGTAATACTTCAAATGTACTACTGTTATATATATCCATAATAACTTCACCACTGGTGAGCGCTAGAGACCTAAAGACTTCACAAATTTTAGTATAATTCATGTGATAAAGCCGGCCACTCTAATTTTTTGTTAGTTTTATAGGTCATAGTAATTTTCTTTTATAACTGGATATTAAAATCTTTAATTATTTAAACTTAGACGGTTTTTATAACATTTTATAAAAAATTTTCTTATGTAAGCTTGCAGGTCGCTTTAAGCCTCCCTATATACCGCCTGTCAGAGTATATGGTTTGAAGCCCACTTTTTATCAATTGAGACGATAATCGGGAACATCCTATATCATTAATGAGCATGTAAGCAAAAGGAATACAAAAATGGGTAAGGTTATTGGTATCGATTTAGGCACCACAAATAGCTGCGTAGCTATAATGGACGGATCCCAACCAAGAGTAATCGAAAACGCAGAAGGGGCTAGAACCACTCCTTCGATTGTTGGTTTCACTGATGATGAGCGTCTTGTTGGTCAACCTGCCAAAAGGCAAGCTGTAACAAACCCTAGCAATACTGTATTTGGTGCCAAACGTTTGATTGGACGTAGGATAGATGACCCTGACCTAGCAAAAGACAAGAAAAATCTACCGTTCTCCGTTGTAGATGGTGGAAATGGTGATGCTTGGGTCGAAGCGAAAGACGAAAAATATAGCCCGTCGCAAATATCCGCTTTTACATTACAAAAAATGAAAGAAACCGCTGAGGGCTACCTCGGAGAGGATGTGACTGAGGCAGTAATAACCGTACCCGCTTATTTTAATGATGCTCAAAGGCAAGCAACAAAAGATGCTGGGAAAATTGCAGGACTGGATGTTCTTAGAATTATAAACGAACCTACTGCTGCAGCATTAGCGTATGGCTTAGATAAAAAAGAAACTAAAACTATCGCTGTTTATGACTTAGGCGGTGGGACGTTTGACGTGACTGTTTTGGAAATAGATGATGGACTGTTTGAGGTCAAATCTACTAATGGTGATACCTTTTTAGGTGGTGAAGATTTTGACATGCGGATCGTAAATTATCTGGCTGACGAGTTTAAAAAAGAAAACAGCGTTGATTTGACTGCAGATAAAATGGCACTGCAACGTTTGAAAGAAGCGGCTGAAAAAGCAAAAATAGAGCTGTCATCCGCAAACCAAACAGAGATAAATCAGCCTTTTATTTCTATGGATGGTAAAACAGGTCAACCTCTGCATATGGTAATGAAATTGACCCGCGCTAAACTTGAGTCACTTGTGAGTGACCTAATAAAAACTTCTATTAAGCCATGCCAAGCGGCACTCAAGGATGCAGGCCTTTCTACCGATGACATTGATGAAATCGTTTTAGTTGGTGGAATGACAAGGATGCCAAAAGTAATTGAAGAAGTTACTAAATTCTTTGGTAAGGAGCCACATAAAGGCGTAAACCCTGACGAAGTGGTTGCAATGGGTGCTGCTATTCAAGCTGGGGTTCTTCAAGGTGATGTAAAAGACGTCGTATTACTTGACGTGACCCCACTATCTCTTGGAATCGAAACATTGGGGGGTGTTTTCACAAGGCTAATCGATAGAAACACAACTATTCCAACTAAAAAATCGCAAGTTTTTTCAACTGCTGAAGATAATCAAAATGCAGTTACAATTCGCGTATTCCAAGGCGAACGCGAACTTGCCGCTGACAATAAAATACTTGGTCAGTTTAACTTAGAAGAAATTGCTCCAGCACCGCGCGGTATGCCTCAAATCGAAGTTACTTTTGATATAGATGCAAACGGAATTGTTTCGGTTTCTGCAAAAGACAAAGGAACTGGTAAAGAGCAGAAAATTACTATTCAAGCCTCAGGTGGCCTATCTGATGAAGATATTGAGCAAATGGTAAAAGATGCGGAAGAAAATGCGGAATCGGATAAGGAGCGCCGTGAACTCATAGAAGCCAAGAACCAGGCAGAAAGCTTGATACACTCAACTGAAAAATCGATGGAAGATCACTCCGACAAAGTGGATCCAACAACAATCGAGGCAATTGAACTAGCAATTTCTGCTCTTAAAGATGATCTTGAAACTGAAAATGCTGGAAAAATTAAATCTGGTATTCAGAACGTTACTGATGCAGCTATGAAATTAGGGGAAGCTATCTACAAGTCGAATCAAGAAAACGAAGAAGACACGGCGCCTTTCGATGCCAGCGATAACGCAGCGGCAAATGCTGACGACGATATTCTTGATGCTGATTTCGAAGATCTTGGCGACGAAAAAAATTAATCAGTTTTTTAAGCGAATCAACCAACCTGCGCAATTCAGGTTGGGCGATATTTTATAAGAGGGACACCCACTATGTCAAAACGC
>CACGIS010000009.1 GCA_902573175.1 Paracoccaceae bacterium
TTGGAGAACGAAAAAACCCTAAAATTGTATTCGAGCACCCAGGAGAGGCCACATTGCCAACATCTGGGTTTATATGTGACACAGGTGGAATGGTAGTAATTTGTGCCGGTACTACGGGATATAATATAACTATGGACTTGCGCTATCATTGGATGATGCAAAAACGTTTTCAAGGATCCCATTTGGCAAATGATGAACAGTCCGAAGCCGTAAATGAGTTACTTTTGGCAGGAAAAGTTGATCCATGTTTATCAGGCACTTACAGTTTTGACGAAATAGGGCATGCGCATCAATTGATGTATGAAAATAAACACCCTTATGGAAATATGGCTTGTTTGGTGAATGCTACAGAAACTGGACAGGGTGCAACAAAGTAAATGTTGATGCTTTTTAATAAAGGCCCTTGGGGGCCTTTATTACTGCAACAGATTATTTTATTTGACCAAAAAAAATTAGGATAGATCGTAAAAATAAATATGATCTACAATGGAGTGCTTATAAAAGACTTGTATAAATGAGGCCAAGTATGGACTTAGACATTAATTTTGTTCGCAATCAGTTTCCAGCATTTTCGGAAAATAGTTTAAAGGGTAAAGCGTTTTTTGAAAATGCTGGAGGGTCATATGCTTGTGGGCAAGTAATTAATCGCCTTAATCGTTTCTATAAAGAAAAAAAAGTACAGCCTTATGGCGCATTTGAGGCCAGTATTTCTGGCGGTAATGAAATGGATGAAGCTAGGGTTGGGCTTGCACGTTATTTGGGTGTCAAAGATTGCGAAGTAAGCTTTGGGCCATCTACAACTCAAAATACATATGTGCTAGCGCAAGCTTTTGCGGAATGGTTAGTGCCGGGTAACGCAATAATTGTTACAAATCAGGATCATGAAGCAAATACTGGCTCTTGGCGAAGGCTTTCTAATCGGGGAGTTAATGTTAGAGAGTGGCAAGTAAATAAAGAAACTGGCGAGTTAAATTTAGAAGATTTGGAAAACTTGCTAGACGATAATGTGAAATTAGTGTGCTTTCCACACTGCTCAAATATAGTTGCACACATTAATCCTGTTAAAGAAATTGTATCTCGAGTGCATTCTGCTGGCGCTTATGTTTGCGTTGATGGAGTTAGTTATGCTCCACATGGATTACCAAATGTAGAAGATTTAGGTGCAGATATCTATCTTTTCTCAAGCTATAAGACTTATGGACCTCATCAGGGTATCATGATTATCAAGGAGAAACTTGCCGAATTACTGCCCAACCAGGGTCACTATTTTAATGAAAAATTTTTAACTAAAAAATTTACTCCTGCTGGGCCAGATCATGCCCAAATAGCCGCATGTGCGGGCATTGTTGAATACTTTGATTCCTTAGCATCACATCATGGTATAAAGTATTCAGATGCTCCATCTGGGGTTCATAAACTATTTAGGAACTATGAGAAAAAAATTCTTCAGCCTTTATTAGATTTTGTTAAAGCAAAGAACTCTGCAAGACTGTTGGGCCCCTCTGATGCCTCTAAAAGAGCACCAACTGTAGCGCTAGATTTGAAATGTAATTCATTTGAAGTAGCAAAAAAACTGTCATATTTTAATATACTAGCCGGAGGCGATGACTTCTATGCAGTGAGACTTTTAGAAGCATTGGGTGTTGATATGAAACATGGAGCCTTGAGAATAAGTTTTGTACACTACACAAAGCAAGAAGAGATAAAAGCTGTAATCCAAGCCTTAGATGAGGTTTTATAATTTCTTTAAACTGGCTGAAATGTTTTGCCAAACTATATTCACTTATACTATGAAAAAACCAATAATTTACTGGATCAGACGTGACTTCAGGATTCATAATAATCCTGCCCTTAAGTTTGCTGTAGAGTCTAAGCAACCAGTAATACCAGTTTTTATAAAAGATGAGTTTGTCGATAACCTCGGAAGCGCTCCTAAATGGAGACTTGGTTTAAGTTTAGAATATCTTTCCGCGAAATATAAAAAATATGGTGTGGATGTTATTTTTAGAACAGGATCTGCAGAGAAGGTTTTAACTGATCTAATTAATGAAACTCAAGCAAATCAGGTGGTTTGGGCGCGAACCTACCTACCTCCAGTAAATAATAGAGATACGCACATTAAGTCCTTGTTAAAGCAAAAAAGGCTCTTGGTTAAAAGTTTCCCTGGGCATCTTTTGTTTGAGCCTTGGTCAGTGTCACCAAAGTCTAGTGAGTTTTTCAAGGTCTACACGCCGTTTTGGAAAGCAACCCGGTTGAAAGAACCAATCGGATTTGAAACAAAAGTTTCTAAGATCATGGGAACTGACAAAAACCTGAAGACGGAAAATTTAGATGATTGGAGCCTGGGAAAGGGTATGTCACGTGGTTCATCTGTTGTTCGTCAATTCGTCCGCTTGGGGGAAGATGCAGCTCGAGAGCGATTAGGTAATTTTATTTCGAACAATGTGATGCATTATTCTACTTCTAGAGATATTCCATCAGTGGATGGAACCTCTGGTTTATCCGAAAACTTATCTTTGGGCGAAATTTCTCCAATTGAATGTTGGAATGCCGGCCTTAAGGCTTTTCAAGAGGGCCACGATGCCGCCGAAATATTTTTGAAGGAACTTGTTTGGAGAGAGTTTGCTTATCATTTAGCTCACCATACGCCCCGTATCTTAGATAGTAACTGGCGTCCGGAATGGAATGGTTTTCCGTGGAATACAAATGAAGAAGATGAAAAAGTTATTCGGTGGAAGCAAGGTCGTACTGGAATTCCCTTTGTAGACGCCGCAATGCGAGAATTATACGTAACCGGACGAATGCATAATAGAGGTCGAATGATCGTTGCTTCGTTCTTAACGAAACATCTGATGACTCACTGGAAAATTGGACAAAAATGGTTTGAAAATTGTTTAATCGATTGGGACCCTGCAAGCAATGCAATGGGTTGGCAGTGGTCTGCGGGATCAGGACCGGACGCAACACCATATTTTAGAGTATTCAACCCAAACACACAACTAGAGAAGTTTGATGCAGATTATAAATATAGAGATAGATGGCTTGCTGAATTTAGTGGTGAAAATTCAAAAAAAGCTCTTTCTTTCTTTGACGCGATCCCAAAAAACTGGAAAATATCAGCAAAAATGGAGTATCCTAACCCTATAGTTGATTTGTCAAAGGGAAGAGCAATAGCGTTGGATGCTTATAAAAACCGGGAGTTTTAAGAGTTAAGTTATGTTAGAAACTACAATAGGGCAGAAAAACTTGCCGCGTTATTTTGCGCAAGTATTTGAAATGACGAAAAAAATGAATACTGGCAGACTAGATTTTGAGTTGCCTGATGGTCGGATTTTTCGAGCACATGGGAAGAATCCTGGTCCCGTAAGTAAGCTTAAAATCAACAATGTTGATGTTTTTGCAAGACTTATTAGGGAAGGGGATCTTGGCTTTTGTGATGCTTATCTTGATGGTTGGTGGTCTACGCCAGATTTACAAACGTTCTTAGACCTTGTTCATGCTGACAATGATGAGATGTATGATTCTTTTCCAGGTATGGGCATGGTAAGGGCTTGGGAAAAACTTCGATTTTGGTTGCAATCTAATTCTAAGTCTCAAGCTAAGAAGAATATAAGCTATCACTATGATCTTGGAAATGATTTTTACAAATTGTGGCTAGATGAAACGATGACTTACTCATCTGCAATTTTTAAAACTGGTCAAGAAAGTACTGAAAAAGCTCAAATTGAAAAGTACTCTTCATTAATAAATCAAATGGGTGCAAAAAAAGGTGACCATATTCTTGAAATAGGTTGTGGTTGGGGAGGATTTGCTGAGTATGCGGCAAAAGAGCGAGGACTTAAGGTTACAGGATTAACAATTAGTAAAGAGCAGCTAAAATATGCTGAAAAGCGCATCAAAGATGCTGGTCTTTCAGATATGGTTAATTTTAAGCTTCAAGATTATAGAGATGAGCGTGGAAAATATGACGGAATAGCAAGTATAGAAATGTTTGAAGCTGTTGGAGAAAAGTATTGGCCAGCCTATTTTGATTGTGTTAATAACTGCCTTTATCCTGGTAAACAGGCTACACTGCAGATTATTACCATTCAAGAGGCTAGGTGGGAAATATATCGTCGTGGCGTAGATTTCATCCAAAAATATATTTTTCCAGGTGGAATGTTGCCCAGTCCATCTGCGCTTAGGTCAGAAGTTGAACGTGCGGGGTTAAAAGTTGTGAATTCAATAGAGTTTGGAGAAAGTTATTCTCAAACCTTGCGACGTTGGCATGAGACATTCAATGCTAAATGGGATCAAATTTCTGAAATGGGGTTTGATGATAGGTTTCGAAGAATGTGGAACTTTTATTTAACCTCATGCGCTTCTACTTTTCATTATGGCAATTGCGATGTTACACAAATTACAATTGAGAAGCCATCTTAAGGTTTGTGGCTTAGGTTATTAGCTTTAAATGACTAATATTTTTCTTTATGGAACGCTTTGCGATAAAGAACTTCTTGAGATTTGCCTCGGTAGATCTCTTTCCTCTATCAACTTAGTAAGTGCAAAGCTAGAAAATCACTCAGTATTCTGGGTTAAAAATAGAAATTTTCCAGTAATAAAGTTTGATCATGGCTCATTTGCCCAAGGGCTTGCTGTTCTTGATCTTAAAGATCAAGATTTGGAGCAATTAGATTTTTATGAAGGTGGGTTTGATTACGAATTAAGAAAGGTCCGCATTATATTGAAAAATAATGGGTTATCCTCAAAAAATAGTACAATAGAGGCTTATGTTTACTTTAATAATGATGATAACATTGATGTAGACAAAAATTGGGATTTGGACGAATGGCAGCGTTGCCACGGTTTAATTTCACGATTAGTGGCAAAGGAATACATGAAACTGCAAAGCAGCTACAACGACATTGATCTATTGTCTGAATATGAGAAAATCTATCATCGTATATCCAAAAATTTATAAATCATACCTTTAAATCTCCTAGAAATAGAAATAGTTGTTCAATTAATGTAATATAGTTAAAAGAAATTTTTCTGTTTTTCGGTTTAAATTGAAAAAAATAAGGCTTCTTTAAATGGACTACGCTTCTGATCTAGCTTCAGTAATAGGAAACACGCCATTAATAAAATTAAGGCAAGCTAGTGATGAAACAGGTTGTACTATTCTTGGAAAAGCGGAGTTTCTAAATCCTGGTCAATCTGTAAAAGACAGGGCGGCGTTAAGTATTATCAAAAGTGCTGTAAATGCGGGTCACCTAAAACCTGGTGGAACTATTGTTGAAGGAACTGCAGGCAATACAGGTATTGGATTAGCTCTAGTAGGCGCATCTATGGGGTTTAAAACTGTGATTGTTATCCCTGAAACGCAAAGTAAAGAAAAAAAAGATATGATCCGGCTCGCAGGAGCTGAATTGATTGAAGTTCCGGCTGTTCCCTACAAAAATCACAACAATTATATTAAGTACTCTGGGCGTTTGGCCGAAAAACTATCTGAAACTCTTCCTCAGGGCGCCATGTGGGCCAATCAATTTGATAACGTAGCAAATAGGCAGGCTCACATTGATACTACTGGACCAGAAATATGGCGGCAAACTGACAACCAAGTTGATGGTTTTATTTGTGCATGTGGATCTGGTGGAACATTGGCGGGTGTAACTGAGTTCCTTAAACCTAAAGGAGTTAAGGTTGGTTTGGTTGATCCAATGGGAGCTGCACTTTTTTCTTATTTCACGGAAGGTGTTCTTGCCTCTAACGGAGGCTCAATTACAGAGGGAATAGGTCAGGGTAGAATTACTGAGAATTTAAAAGGCTTTGTTCCCGATTATGCTTATCAAGTTGAAGATAAAGAAGCGCTTAACATTGTTTTTGATATGATGGAAAATGAAGGTCTTTGTTTGGGGAGTTCTTCCGGAATAAATATTGCCGGCGCGAAACGATTAGCAACTGATTTAGGAAAAGGATCCACGGTTGTTACAATTTTGTGTGATTTTGGTACTCGTTATCAGTCAAAGTTATTCAACCGAGAGTTTTTGGAGTCTAAGGGTTTGCCAACTCGTAATTGGATGAATACTGTGCAAAGTGATCTCCCAACTGTTTTTGAGGGATAGCTATGAGATTTATTTTAGTTTTTATCTTATTAACTTTATCACCACATTTTGGTTTTTCTAATTCAGAAGTTGCGCAGAGTGACTTATCTTATGAAAATTGGGAAAGTACAGTTAGTAGAGCAGAATCTGTTCTATTGGCAGGGCGAGCTTCGGAAAAATCATTAGAAATTTTAAGGGATGAAATTAGAAACTGGAGAAGTATTTTCAAAACTTCTACTGGTATTAACTCCGACCGTATTTCTTTAATACAGACACAATTCAATGCACTCCCAGTAGCTCCAGATGAAGGTTCTGAGGACCCATTAAAGATCAGAAGAAATGAATTAAAGGATCTTCTTAATGAATTAAAAACACCCGGTCTACGGGCAAATGATGCGTTTATTCAGGCCGATACCCTAATAAGTGAAATAGACTCATTATTGCGAGCTCGGCAAACGGATGCTCTCTTAACCAGTGTGGAAAGCCCATTGCGTCCAAGCATTTGGACCCAGGCAGTATCGGAAAGTTTCGATGCTTTATTCGCACCAATAAGAGAGTTTCGCGTGATTGAAATTTCAGATGCTCAAAAAACAAATTTTAAAATACAAGCAGTGAACATTTTTGCGCTGGTTTTTGGAGCGGTTGCCTCTTGGTTTGTTGGTGTAAAGTTAACGAATTCAGTCGTTAGTATTGCTAATAAAACTCCTGCAAAAAGGTTAGGAGTAGTAAAACTTCCTATTTCATTTCTAGAACTTTTATTAAAGTTTGTCTCGATATTGTTAATTGTGAGAGCCTTGCATCTTTCCGGTTTGGTTGGTTTGAAAGGTTCTCTCTTTTTAGATCAGGTGCCTTACTTCAGTGCTTTGTTACTTTTTGCCTTGTGGATCCCAAAGCAATTATTCAGTGGTGACGTGGGTTTTTTGTCATCTTTAAATCTTAATAATCAAGTAGCTAATAGTTCTAATTTTGCCGGGGCTGCACTTGTTTTAATTTTATTTGATTTAAGTGCGACGGGCCTAGCACAGACTAGCATAACTCAGGATACATATTCGTTTACAGTATTGATTATAACGATATTAGCTTCATTAATTTTATGGCGCGTTTGTAAGTCAATCAAAGAAATAGAAAACTTACTGTCACAAAAACAAGAAGATGATGAGCAATTTAGAATAAGTTTCTCCCGGCGCCTTGCAAACATTATCCATCGTTTGTTGTTATTATCTTTATTTTTGGCACCAATTTTAGTGGCTGTTGGGTATGTAAATGCTGGTCAGGAGCTAACTAAATCCGTTATCTTGTCATTGGGCTTGGTAATAACAGTAATTATTGTCCAAGATTATGTAATTGATTTTTACCTTATGGTTTTGGGTGAAGAAGAAGATAATAGAGATCAACTTATCCCAATTTTGTTATCTTTTGTTTTACTACTAGTTTCCCTGCCGTTTTTTGCTGTGATTTGGGGAGTACGACAGCAGGAACTATTGGAAATTTGGTCTAATTTTCAAAGTGGTTTTGAGCTTGGGACGATTAAGTTATCACCCGGTTTAATTCTAGGATTTTTAATTATTTTCACAATCGGGTATATGGTAACCCGTTTTGTCCAATCAGCTTTACAGTCAACAGTACTTCCTCGAACAACAATGGATAGTGGAGCTCAAACAGCAATTATATCGGGAGTTGGTTATGTTGGTATTTTCTTATCAGCTATAGTTGCGTTTTCAACGACAGGCCTGGACTTATCATCTCTAGCGATAGTTGCTGGTGCACTCTCTGTGGGTATTGGTTTTGGGTTGCAAAATATTGTCTCTAATTTTGTGTCTGGCATTATTTTACTTATCGAGCGTCCTGTTAGTGTTGGAGACTGGATCGAAGTTAGTGGTAAAATGGGATATGTCCGTGATATTTCTGTCAGATCAACGCGTATTGAAACTTTTGATCGCTCAGATGTAATAATTCCAAATGCAGATTTAGTTTCCGGCGTTGTTACTAATTACACTCGTGGTAATACAGTTGGACGTCTCATCATTCCAGTAGGCGTCGCATATGGCTCCGATACGAAGACTGTGGAAGCGATATTGAAAGAGATAGCCGAAGCCCACCCAAAAATTCTTGAAGATCCTGGACCGTCAATAGTTTTTCAGGGATTTGGTTCGGATAGTTTAGATTTTGAAATCAGGGCCATCCTTGGGGACGTTAATTGGATGCTCTCGATAAAGTCTGAGATTAATCACCAAATTGCAGAACGGTTTGCAAAGGAGGGGATTGAAATCCCATTTGCCCAAAGAGATATTTGGATTAAAAATCCTGAAAGTTTGAAATAGATTATTTTAACCAACTAAAATCTAAAACTAACGGGTTGCTATTTTTAATTTGAGACCTTGTCCTCATCGAAACAGATAGTTAAACCGGTCGGTGGAGACGTGGCCGAGTGGTCGAAGGCGCACGCCTGGAAAGTGTGTAGGCGAGGAATCGTCTCGAGGGTTCGAATCCCTTCGTCTCCGCCACCTACTTTTAAATAAGTGAATAATAACAATACTTTGAGAGGGTAGGGGTAAACTGTATCCCCCATTTTATCCCCCAACAGGTTTAAGCTTAGAAACTCCCTACAAAAGTGCCATCAGCCCAGTAAATCCTATACAGCTTCTTTTTGGGCTTAATGTCCTTTTCTAGCTTACTTATTTTTGCTTTGAAGTTACGCATCTTTTTTATTTTTTTTGCGATGGCACAGGTAATTCCAATAACCTTCACCATAGTCGCCCTCAATAATTTCAATTTCAAAATATTTTTCTAAAAGGTCGTGAAATATCTTTGGATTTCCATTTGAGGCTTCAATATATTTTGGATAATATTCGCAGATCATAATAAGGTCGGGATTATTTAAAAATATTTTTTCCAAACCTTGGATAGCCCAAGGCTCTGCCCCATCAATGTCCATTTTGATAAAATCAATTTTTGTAATGCCTCTATCTGATAAAAACTTATCTATCGCAACTCCATTTGCCCATTGTTTATTTGAAGCATAAGACGACATAGGCATCTGAACTAGATCTTCGTGGCTCCAAGCCGCAAGGTTAAATGGATTAACATTAGTAGCTTCATTAGCTAGCCTATTTTCACATAAATACTTGAAGCCTTCTCTTGTAGGTTCGAATGAATAAACCCTACCAGACAAGCCAACACACCGTGATAGAAGCATTGAAAAATAACCAATACTTGCGCCTATATCGATTGCAATATGTCCAGGTTTTACTAATTCTTCGACTATCTTAGTTGTTACTGGCTCATACTCATTTGACATTAAATAGTTTTGCATCCAGTTTCTAACGTGTCTCAGTGGTTCGTTAGGGTCTACTAAAAATTTCATATTATTTATTTGGTGAAAGAAATATTTTTTTGGTGCCGCTAATCTGAAGAAAAAGTCATATAACCGCCATAGAAAAGGAAACTTTTTTCCAAGGCCTTTTCCTCCAACTATTTTTAATACTAAGTCGACCAACTGTTGATATATTTTTAGCAATATCTTTCCTCTAAATATTAAAAAGCCATTTAAGTTTTGAGAAATATCAAAAACTATTTTAATCTAATAATAATATTTGGACGTCTATTTTAGTCGAAGTTCTATGTAAACTAAAAACGTTTGACCTTTTTTGAAATAAATTCTTAAATCGAAAATTGATCTTAAACATTGACTAACAAATGTGCCTTCAGCCCAGACGGCTGTGAGAACGCTACTAGCGGCTTTAGATGCATCCATAGCATCTGTCATTTCAGGTAAGGATACTGATTTATCTTTAGGTGCAAGGGCTATGCGTTCCATACAGAGGCGTGGAGCTAGACCATCACCTTCTAGTGCTTTGGAGATTTCTGTTTGTGTAAGAGGAACAGACTTAATTGTCGTAACGTAATCAATTACAGCGTAAAAAAGATGTATCAATATCGAAATTTACAATTTATCGCAAACATGTTGTCAACTCTTTTGCTAAAGTATGAGAGTTTAGGTTAATTGTTTGATAAAATTTGAAAGGACCAAACTATGTCATTGCACGAAAAACTTAATGCCACGATGATTAATAGAGATACAAACGCTTATGCAGAACTACTTCACGAAGACTGTGTATTTGTTTTTCATAAAAGTGGTAACGAATTTGGTAAAGCAGAGTGGATCTCCATGGTGGAGGGCATGATGGGTAACGAAAAGTTTGTTAACGAGTCATCTCGCTGTGTTTATGAAAATGATGAAATATTAGTTAGTCATGACTTCATGTCATACCCTGACGGTACTAGAGAAGCAGTTATGGGTGTTGCAAAGCTTAAAGAAGGCAAGATTATCCGCTTTGAAACTGGTGCAACCTTACTAGATTGATACTAATTGAAGACTGTTTCTTTAGGATTAAAACGACTACTTAGATAGCGGTAAGGCTCTCTGACGATCCCCTTTTGTGAAAGCTACATATAAACATATCGTATGTGCCCCGAATGACCATTGCGGGGTGGTGCGTTTCGATATCATATTACCTTTATGCGGGATAGTTGGATATTTTGCGGGTTGCTCTCTGGCTTTGAAGTTAAACCAAAGAGGTTTCTTTGACATTTCATTTAAGTGACTTTAAAAATTATTAGGTTTTGGAGACTTTAAATGACGCGCTTTGTTTTTTTCTTGACAATAATGGTAAGCCTTTCGGCTTGTAATTTCAATATAACGCCAACTTTTTACATACGAGATATCCAAGACGTAATATCTGATAAACAAGATATTGAAATTCCAATTTTTATAAAGCTTCCTGCATCAGATGTGGATAGCTGTAACTCAGAAATAGGGCAGGTCATAGGAATACTGGATACTTATGGTATTGATGGAATACTGCAATCTTGTACCGCAGATGAGAATAATTTATTCGCTACTGCTAATGTCGAATTTATCGCAAGCGTTGTTTATTCGGAAACCTCTCAGGTCCAGAATTTTAAAGGTATTGTTGGCTTAGTTGTCGATGAAGCGGGGGACGGTGTTTATTATTTAAATCTTCAAGCCAATCCAAACTTGCCAAAAGCCATGAGCGATATTGAGGGTGCATTGATTTTTGCTACTCTTGATGCTTCTCAGGTGGGCTTCATTATTACTCTAAATAATGATACCCGTCGTACTATTACTTTCAACATATATGATAGCTTTGTAAACGGGGTTGCCACCGACTATAATACATTTGAACTAGGGCCGCGATCAGAGTTAGAAGTGCGTGCCTCGGACGTCGGTGCGAATTTATTTTTTAATCGAGGTTGGTTTGGTATAGGCGACTTCACGAATAACTAGAACTTTTATGCAACATATAAGTTACTGTATTTTCCTAGACCTGAAGGTTTTTCTCTATCGCTGTCAGCTCCAGAGCGCGCAAAGGACTCTGCGTAAATAAACGGTCGGTTGGGCTTTTCGCCAAGCTTATTATAAAAAATAAATTAATTTTTCTGATCTGATATTAAATCTAGAGCAATTTTTAGGTTTGCCCAAAACCCACTACAACTATTTTCTATGCATTTTTTAAACCAATGATCAGAAAAGTTCGGATCTTCTTGACCTACATCATATGCGTCTAAAACAATTTCCATCGCTACCGGACTGGTGAAGTTAATTTGCTCATAATAACTCAGAGGCCTCGAGGCTTTTCTTTTTTCCATGACAGTTTTTGCAAATTTTTTTGCGTAATAGCAATTTTGTAAAGAGATCTCTAATTCGTGAGATCCTGCCCTAAGTTTGTTAGCAGGCAAAATAGTTATAAGTGTACTAACTGATAGAAATGATATGGTGAGCAGGTTGTTTTTCATTTAATTGATCCAACTAACATCCCTTATAATTCTTAATCACGCATTCTTTTCCTAGCCTACGAGCCTGTTTAACTTGGGTTTTGGTCATTAATTCTGATAGCAGTTCTGTCAGTTCTGAGCCCATCTCAAAACCATTTGATGAAGCTTGATTAGCCCACATGTGGGCGTACACTAGGTTCTCGGGCACACCCTTTCCCAAATAATACAATCGCGCAAGATTATACTGAGCAAGAGCATTGCCTTGTTCTGCTGCAAGAGTATACCATTTTACTGCTGTCTTGTAATCTTGATTTACACCTATTCCTTTTCGATAAGCACTTGCTAACTCAATCTGAGCAGCAAGGTCACCTTGTTTAGCCAAAGTTTCTAAGCCTTTGAGGTTTGTTCCATTCTGAGCACTAACAGAGATAGAGATTATGAAGAATGAAAGTAGTAGAACTAACTTCTTCACTTTTTACTCGCATCTCTGGCAGCATTATCTTCTGTTAAGTAACATGCGGAATTTAGATAACTTTTTCCAGATGCTGCTATAAAATTGTTTCCTATAGTACAAATAAAAATGCGCCCCTTGTAAGCTACTCCGACTTCTGCCTGGCCCACTGCATCAATAAAAATAGTTGCCTCAGATTTGCTATAAAGGATTTTACCATTTTCCAAAATTGTAGAAGACATTATTTCTTGCGCAGAGGTGGAAGTATTTAGTCCAATAATTATAGAAAAGATGAGAAGTAGTTTTTTCATTTTATTCTTCGTATTGGTTATTAACCGATTACAACAAAGCAGTTGAGTTATCCGGATATTTCATCCATCGTATAGATTTTATAAACACAGCCATTGTCTTTGTCCCACTGAATTTCTTCTTCAGTACTAAGGAAGGCACCCATTCCATCCATATTGGTAATCTTGCCTAACCAAACAAACTCATTATTGCCAGCATCAGTTAATTGCCATTCAGAACAAAACTCACTGGCACCGCGTGCCATATTATGTTCAACTCTCGACCTTAAGGTTTCAACACCGGTATCAATCGTTCCATGAATACACATATTCATCTTAGGATTATCCTTCTCAAATTAATATTGTTACTTAAACTAGCATAGTGTCGTTACGGACCAACCAAATAATAAATGACGCATCGTCAGTTATCCGTCGGTATTCGTTTTTCAAAAATTCTAGAATCTAACCAAACGTAAAAATCCACTACTACTTGTATTTTCTCTATTAACTTTTTTCAGGTTTCAAAATTTCATTTTAACTCATTTAATCGAGTTGCATTGTTATTATTTTTAAGAAATATCCATATAGCGGCGCGAGAAGTGCTACAGCTAACGCTGGCATTATGGTAGAAAAATCCATTTTGGCAGCATAATCTGTTCCAGCTATTAGAGTTATGCCCACGAGTAAACCTAACCATCCACCTCGAACACATCCGTCGCCAAAGCGTGTAACTGTATTGTCTCCATCTTTTGCTCCGAAAGCATGCCCAATACCAACGCCAATGACAAAAATCAATGATAGCAAGTCTACAGCTCTGTCAAGACCTCCTCCCATTGTGATACCACCACCAATTACTAGCAGGATGATTAGTGCGCCTAGATATCTATTCATTTCACTTCCTTTTTTAGCTTTAATTATAAAATTTAATCTATTTTCTTTGAATCTAAACGTAGTAGCGTAATGATATTTTGTTAAGCCGCAGCTTGATCATTTATATTATTGTTGACGTAAGGTTTTCTTATGCGTTCACTATGAGTAGGTAATTAAAATTTTTAAGAGGGGTTATAATGGCTGTTTATTTAATTGCAGAAATCAAAGTTACGGATGATACATGGGTTCCAGATTATGCTGCGAATGTTCATCCAATTGTTGAAAAACACGGTGGGAAGTACTTGTCTAGAAGTGCCAATATAAAAGTTTTGGAAGGAGAGGATAGAGGTAATACATTTATCGCCATCCTACAGTTTCCCGATGCTGCTTCTTGTGAGGCATTTGCAACAGATCCAGATTATGCTCCGCATGGCAAAGCGAGACAAGAAGGTGCTATAAATAGCTTTCAATTAATAGACGATACTGATGCGGCTGGAACAATACCCTATTTAACGGCCGGTTAACTGTTCGTTATAAAATTTTGAGCTGCTAGCCTATTATCTTTATAGGCTAGTTCCGTTCAATTTATAGTTTATAGAGTTTCGATATAAGTCAGATGTAGTAGGCTCTTTTGTTGTTATAGTAGCACTTCGACGAAGCTTCTCCTGATTTTACCATCCAATTGGTAAAAGAATTCCATACATTTTTCATTTTTCAACTCCTATCAATTCAGCCTTTATTCATAAAACTATAAAAGTGAACCGAGTAGACATAAGTTTGCATTACTGCCATGCATTTAACGAAGGGCTAATTCATTTTGATTTGTAAATTTTTCGCTAAAAAGGCGTCACTATTTGGATGAGGTAGTAATACTGGGTTGCCTTTAACACTATTTTAAACAATAGCGTAATGATCAGCTTGAATAAGAATAAGTAAATTTAAAAAGGCCTTATTTATGAAAAAAATTCTCACTTCTTTTCTTCTTTCTTTGATAGTATCTTCTGGTGCTTCTGCTAATTCTGCTGTCTTAGGGTTGGGGTTGGATAGTTGTGCAAAAGTAATTGAAAACGTTGAAAAAAACGAAGATCTCGGTGCCGCATTTAAAACTGCTTACACATCTTATGTTATGGGTTTTTTCAGTGGTGTTAATGTAGTTTATGAAGATGACACGGGACTGGAGGGGTTTGAGGGCCTTTATTCAGAGGTTTTAGCAAACTGTAAGGCTGCTCCCGACGCAAGCTTTATCGCCGCTATAATAAACCTTTATGCGGAATTAAAAAATAAATCTTAATAAGTTGTAGGTTTGATTAATGTTATTTAATTGTAAGAAGCCAAAACTAATCCAGAGCAGGCGTCTGTTCTGCTTTTGCCGAAGAATTCCAACATATGTTCGATGCTATCCAACCATTCGACGCCTGATATCTCATCATCGCCAGTTTTATCTATCTCATCATACTCCATAATACTTAGATACTCATCATTTCCAATTGAAACCAAGCGCATCATAATTGAATTTGAATAATTATAGGTATTAATTGCCTTGATAAATTCATCTTCAAACCCTGATTTAAGTTTATATCTTACAACAGTTATGATGTTCATTAGTTTTTGACCTCTATAATTAAAATTGTCATTTATAAGAATTTTTTGACGGGCTAACTATTTAAAACATATCAAATTTGACAGAACAGGGCAAAATTTAGTAATATAGAAAAAATATAAAAAAATATTGAGTTTATTGAGCAAAAAGTTTGAACATGATTAACTATAATGATGCCTTTAATAGTGCAAAGTTAATTCCTGGAGCTCACCGTTATTTGCCTGGTTGGAAAACGAAGTCCAGAGCATTTCGGGACATGATGAGCGATCAAAGCAAGTCACAAATCGACGTCGTTTATGACGAGGAAACCAATCTTTCGATGGATGTGTTTAGTCCTGGTCCCTATGTTGAGGCAACGGTTGTTTTTTTATATGGTGGTTTTTGGACAGATTACGAAAAATCAATATTTTCTTATCTGGCTATGGGGCCAGTATTAAATAACATGCGCGTAATTATACCGACTCTTCCAAAATGTCCTGATGCAACTATCCCTGAAATAAATAAATCTTTTCATAGATGTCTTCGAGTAGTTTGCAGAAGGTTTACAGGTGATATTTTGCTTGTTGGTCAGCAAAGTGGTGCCCATGTTGTTGGTCGAAGCATTATTAAAGGCGAACTACCGAAGCCGATTTTAGAGCGAATTAAACACGTAATGTTACTTTCTCCGATATCGGACTTAAAGCCCCTTCTTTATACCGATAAGAAGGATGAATTACACCTCACAGAAGAAGTTGCCGACGCAGAAACGTTGTCCAGTCTGGATCCGGCTGAGAAAATGAATGTAACGATTTGGGTTGGAGCAGATGAAAGGCCGATATACTTAGAGCAAGCTCAGGAATTAGCGACTGCATGGCGTTGTAGCTGGGTTAAATCGAGAAATAGGCATCACTTGGATATAGCTGACGGGCTTGGAAAAAACACCTCACAGCTCATGAATACGCTAATGGCTTATAAACTTAAATAAAATTTCAGCATTTTGATGCATCTTTCTGAAAAATTGACTCGTTTACGAGTGTTAGTTTAATCTCGTCGCTAGTTCGCTCTGGGGGGCAACAAATTGTCTTTAAATCGCTTTCATATTGTGAGTCCTATCGCGTTGATGGCCTTTTCGGCGTGTCGTTCACCTTACACTCCAGGAAGCTCCGTTGGCGGTGCAGTAGTCAACGGTCCCTTAGATAGTGCTTTGGTCTTTCTTGATTATGATTTTGACGGTATTTTGGATGCTAATGAGCCAAATGCCAGAACCAACGAGTTTGGTGAATATCAACTAACGGCGACACGTAATTTTTACGATCTGGTTGCGATTGCGGATGACCAGACGGTTGATTCATCTTCCGGCGCAACATTTGCCGGTATCACGTTAAAAGCACCCTCTGGTTCGGGCGTTATTTCCCCGACATCCACGTTGATGCAGGAGGGCAATCTTACGGCTGCAGAAGTTGCGGAAGTATTGGGGCTTCCCGATGGAATTGATCCGCTTAGTTTCAACCCCTTTAACGTTGACGAGAACGATGCAACGGCTGTCGCACAGGCCTTGGAAGTGGCAAAAATAAGTAAGCAGATTACGACGGCCATCTCTTCATTTGCTTCTGCAACGGAAGGGGCGGGCGCGGATGCGGCGGACGCTTTTAATACAGCGCTTAACTCTGTGGTGGACGTTGTGAAGGCAAAAGCAGTTAATGCAAAAGATGCCAATGCGGCGGCGGCCGATAAAATAATCGATTTTACTGGTGCGGATGATTTAGATCTCATAAAAACTGAGGTCACCACGAAAGCGGCCGATCTTAGGGGGCTTGATAGAGCGACTTTTAATACTCTTGCTGCCGACACAACGGCCGCGATTAGAAATGTGAATGCCGAGATTAAGGCGGTCACAGACCTAAACTCTGATGCAACCAAAAATATCTTCTCAACCACGCAGGTTTTGCGTGATCAGATTAAAGATGTGGCTGTCGCCCGAAAAGAGGGTAAAGCTGGCGATATCACCTTTAAAAATAGCTCGGCCGTTGATACGGCTGCGCTAAACAAGGCACCCCAGGCCATCACACTTTCTGGTGACCGTCTCGTCACTGCGGATGGAGAACTGGTTGTCGGAACTGTAGCCACTATTGATAACGACCAAACCAGCGGTGTTGCTTTTACCTATACTTTAGCGGGCAATGACGCTGCTTTTTTTGATTTTAATGCAAGTTCAGGAGAGCTTTCGCTGAAGGCAGCACCAGACTATGCCAATAAGCCTTATTACGAGATTACCATCATTTCCAAAGATGAAGGCGGCAAGAAGTTTGCGGAGACCTTTATTATTGATGTTGTTCCCGAATTTGGCGCTTTAGGCGATCCAGATCAAACCGTTGCCTCTGATTTTGATACAATCATGAAGCAAAACCCGCTCTTCAAGCAGATGAATAACGAAGTTGAACTCAAGCAGACGTCAGACGGGCAGCTTGTTCTTGTAGAAGTTACGCAATCTGGTAGCTATGGCTCCACTTCAGGAAGCCAAGCTGAAGGTCCCATTGTTGCATTTATCAAGATCACAGACGAAGGCTATGCGCTTCATAACCCAGCTACGGACGAATATATGGGTGGGTTCTTTACGTATACGCAGGGGGATCTGACCTATACCGGCTATGAAGTCTTGGTAGATGATATGTCTATTCTGGCTGAGTATGATGCTAATCTGACAAAATACTTTGACCCAGACAGCACATATGGCACCGGAAAACTCACCTATACAGCCCGGGATATTGAATATGTTGCAATTGTGGGAGCCAAGGCTGTTGATAAAAATGGTACCACTGTCCAGGATATGCTCGGCTTTAGCCACTATGACAAGAATATGGATGTATTAGGCAGCGCCGGAATTGATGTAACCAACTCCAGTGCGCCTTACTATATCGAGGTGGTGGGTGAATATGATCCTGCCGTCACCACAAACATCACATCTACCGCCATAGATGCCTCTGTTGGCCAAACCATGCAAACGCTCCTCGACAACGCAGGACAAGCCATTCTCTATGGCGATGATCATAGTTCCGGAAGCACTACAACAGGTGGAGGAACTACAACAAGTGAAAATTCAACTGAGAGTGAGGCGATAATCGATAGCTCTGGCCCGATCTTAACAGACTTTGATTTAAAGACCACTGACCTTTCGCTAGGCGAAAAAATAAAAATTGAATTTAAAGCAACAGACGATACGTATGTAGGTTTTCTTAATGTTACTTTTTTTGAAGAAAATAACCCTTCTTCCAAGATTAATGTAGAAGCTCAGAACACTGAAAATATTGATAAACTTTTTGATCATTGGGATTTTTTCTTAAATTCTAGTAATTTTTTTGAATTGAGCATTCCATTGATCATCGAGGGTGAACTTAAATCTGGAAACTATACCTTAGAAAGCCTGAGCCTTTCTGATGCTAATACAAAAACAAACCCCGTTTTAAACAACGAGACAATTTACAAGTCGGGGCAACTTGATAATCAAAACGCTGAGTTTTTTAGTAATTTAGAAAGTGAAAATAAGACTTTAGTAATTTCAATTCCCGTTTTGGATGATGATTTAGTTTTGCCTGAAATTGACGAGGCCGAATCCAATGCTCGTTTGGATTTGGCTAATCAAATTTTGCCAGATAATATTATAAAGGGCGACGTTTGGCCAACTGGCGAGGATTGGTTTAAATTTGATTTAACACAACCTGGAACAATCATCGCGCAGATGGATATCGGAACCGGATCAGCTGATCTAAAACTTTATAGCCCAAACGAAACTGAAATTATAAGTAAACGGGTTTCAGAAGTTGGTATGATTCATCATACAACCTCCGATAAGGGCGAATATTATTTACTAATTGGAGATGGAAGCGTTAAGCGTTTAGAATATGAATTAATAGTTGATATTGTCTAGAATATTCTCTTCACAGCCTAAATTTTAAATTAATGCAGTTCTTTTGCTAAATAAATTTCAATCCCGCCGTTAACAATTGTGAGACATATCCAATATAGTCTTAACTTCGCAAATTAGGGGCAGAACTGTTAGTTCTGTCCCTTATTTTTTAAGAATTTGACATTAGTCAGATTTGTAGAATACGCTATTACCTAACGTCAATTTATTGTTGATGCTTTTTTTGGGGGTAACAAGCATGAGTTTTAATCGTTTTTACGTCATAAGTCCATTGGCTTTAGTCGCTTTATCAGCCTGTAGATCACCTTATCAAAATGCGGTAAGTGGGGTTATCAGTAAGGGCCCTCTTAGCAATGCATTAGTATTCTTAGATTTAGATGGCGATAACGTATTAGACGCCAATGAGCAGTCCGTCAGAACAGACGCTAATGGTAATTTTTCCATAAATTCGGCGGCTTCTGCTTATAAAATTGTGGCTTTAACCGATGATAGTACCGTAGATTCTTCATCTGGAGCTACATTATCAGGAATAATGTTAACTGCGCCTCAGGGTGCTGCGGTTGTTTCGCCTACGTCGACATTAATGGCAGAAGGTGGTTTGACAGCTGATGAGGTCGCAGAAGTTTTAAACCTGCCAGACGGTGTAGATCCTTTGGCATTCAATCCATTTGCTGACGGTGTTGACGCTACTGATGCGTTGGCAGTTGAGAAAATAAGCCAACAAATCATGACAGCAGTAAGTTCATTTGCATCTGCTGCAGAAGGAGCGGGTGCTTCTGAGGCAGGTGCGTTCGAGGCTGCGCTGACATCTGTTGTTGATGTTGTTAAAGTAAAAGCTGTAAATTTAACTGACGATACGGCAACTGCCGCAGAAAAATCGATAGACTTTACGGCCGCCGCTGACTTAAATTTGATTAAGGCAAAAGTTGCTGATGAAGCGGAGAAAGTTGTAACTGCGGAAGGTACATCAGGATTTAATAAGACGGCTTTGGCAGCTCTTGTTGACGATACTGCGACATCAATTAAAAATGTAAACGATCAAATTGAAGCTGTTGCAGATTTGACATCTGACGCAACCAAAAACGTCTTTTCCACCCTGCAAGTTTTAAATGAACAAGTGAAATCGGCAGCGGAAACGCAAGCGGGCGGTGGAAGCGGTTCAATAGCCTTTACAAACGCTGCAACTGTGCAAAGTGCAGCGAGCAATTTTGCACCGCAAGATGTTACTATTTCTGCCAACTCAATTTTGGAGGGGACTAAAGATTTAGTTATAGGGTCACTTGCGACGGTCGATCAAGATCAGGGAAGTGGTGTCGCCTTTACCTACAAGTTAGCTGAGGCCGTGGGTACCGATTACGCCTCATTTGAAATTAATTCTAATAATGAATTAGTTCTCAAAGCGTCTCCTGATTATAGTGCAAAGTCTTCCTATGAAGTATTTGTCGTGACGACAGACGATGGCGGTAAGACATTTTCTAAGAAAATAGAAGTTTCGGTAACACCTGACCCGCACGAAAATTTTCTTGTGAAATTCACCGTCAATTATGTTGTCCCTGGCGACGTCGGAGCCGAGTATAATACCATATTAACTAGTTCAGAAACCAACTATGAAGAGTTTATGAGTAGGTTGCATACCAATATGGATTCGTTTGAGGGTGCAATGAGCATAATATTTCCCGACGACGGTCCAGGCGAAGGTGTTTCTGAAGGATCAGGAGCGTACAGTGGCAACGATTTAGATTTCTCTTCAATGACTTATGCACAGCAATTTGCTCTTCTAGGCAGTGGTTTTACAGCGCCAACTGTTTCGGAGGATATATCTGCTGGTACATTTACTGTTACCTTTACTGAACCAAGTTCATCAGGCAATATTTTGCATAAATACACAGTAAAAATAGACGGTCTCACAGCGGTTTCGAGCAATAATTATGGTGGTCTTGATAAAAATGGGGATAGCGTTGACTACTTTGATCCTTTAACCTGGAAAGTTGCTGGTGGGCTTGAGCAAATGATTATCAAAAAGGGTACCGCTAGCGTTTTTGAGGTTAATGTAACTGACACCTCAATGGAAATTGAAGCGGAGGTTGGTTTTGCCACTGACTATGCTAATGGTGATGTGGGTGCCATTTTAATGGAAGGTGATTTTTCTCAAACAGACGCAGACAGCTTTTTTGATATAATCGATCAATTGAGTTTAGATCCAAGTAGTTCTTCTAGTTCTTCTAGTTCTTCTAGTTCTTCTAGTTCTTCTAGTTCCTCTCATAGTCTGTCTGGCAGCAGCTATTCATCCAGTAGTGGTTCTTCTTCCAGTAGTTCAGCGCCTAACTACACCATAGCAACGGTTAAAATTTACGGGGCGGATAGTAGTCAATCAAATGGTTTGACAGCAGAGCCTGTCGGAATTGGTACACTAGGCACGGGATCGTTATCCCTTCAGTTAGGTGATTACACGATGTCGATTATTTCAGACGATTTACCTGATTATATTACAGCGGGAGATATTTTTGATTTTGCGGATGTGGATCTTCTCGACGTTGAGGATGTAATTCAGGAAGGCAATGACGGTCTATTCACTCTTAGCCATGCAACGCACGGCGAGTTGGTTATTATCGAGTCTGATATGTCAAATGCGCCAGCGGGAGGTACGGTCACAATTGGAGATGGCGATACTTTTGGAACTTACGAAGGAAACAGGTTCGTTTCTGACTCTAACGACATCGTAGCCGCCTATTTTGATTTTGGTGAACTTACAGTCAGTGACGCTCAGTTTCAAACCTATTGGGAATCAATCGATGGCATTACTGATATGTTTGCGGAAATCGCTTAAAATTCACGAAAACAGGCTTTTGAATTCTTCTCTAAGTATGTTTTTTTGTACTTTGCCCATTGTATTGCGCGGTAATTGATCGATCCAAAGAAGTTTTCTCGGGTGTTTATAGCGAGCTAAAGATTTACTTAGATTGCTCTCAATAATTTCTAAGTCAGGAGCTGTTTCGGTTTCTGATACAATAACAGCGATTGGCGTTTCTCCAAAATCAGGGTGGGGCACTCCAATTACAGCACTTTCAAGTACACCTACTTGATCATCTATAATTTCTTCGAGTTCTTTGGGATATATATTATACCCACCCGAAATTATAAGATCTTTATCTCTTCCAAGAATATGGACATAACCATCCTCATCAATTTTTCCTAAGTCACCCGTTATGAAAAAGCCATTTTCCCGTAATTCGGCTTTTGTTTTTTCGGGCATTTTCCAATAACCCTTAAAAACGTTTGGTCCACGCACTTCAATTTGCCCTATTTCATCAATAGATAATTCTTTTGCTGTTTCTGGGTCGCTGATTTTTAATTCAACGCCTGGTAAGGGTAAGCCAACGGTTCCCGCGCGCCTCTCACCATTATATGGATTTGAAGTATTCATATTTGTCTCTGTCATGCCATACCGCTCAAGTATTCTATGGCCCGTTATTTTTTCGAATTGAATATGCGTCTCTGAAAGAAGCGGAGCAGAGCCAGAGACAAACAAACGCATGTGTTCAACTAAATTCTTGTTAAAACGACTATCGCCAAGTAACCGCGTATAAAATGTCGGCACACCCATCATCGCAGAAGATTTTGGTAAATTTTCGATAATATTATCTAAATCAAATTTTGGTAGAAATATCATACTTCCACCAGCGGACAGTATAACATTAGTGGCTACAAATAGCCCATGAGTATGAAAGAGGGGAAGTGCATGAAGCAAGATGTCGTTATTGGTGAATCCCCACTCTTTCATCAATGTATTACCATTTGATAAAAGATTAGTCTGTGTCAGCATTGCGCCTTTGGATTTTCCAGTTGTTCCGGAGGTATAAAGCAGTGCCGCTAAGTCGTTTTTTGATCGCGCCACCGTTTCAAAATCTTCAGGTGAGGAGGCTGCTTTATCAATGATTGAACCTGTTGAATTACTATTTAAAGTTTCAACAAGCACGCCAAGTTTTTGAGCTATAGTTGATAAATCTTTTTTATTTTTTTCATCACAAATAATTAAACGGGCTTCGCTGTTTTCAATGAAATACTTAACTTCATCGACTGTGTAGGAGGGGTTAAGAGGTAAAAATACTAATCCAGCCTGAGCGCATGCCGCATAGATATTGAGCATTTCAGGAGATTTTTCAACTTGTATCGCAACGCAGCACCCAGGTTCTAGACCCATTTCAACCAATGTATTCGCAATTCTTCTGCTCGTTGCCAAAAATTTCCTGTAAGTAATATTCTGACCGTCCAGCAAATATAAGAAAGGAGCATCGTTTTCTAAATGTACTCCAAATAGCTTATCATATAAAAGATTGTTCATTTTGCTCTCGGTTCTTTCCACATCTTTGCATTACAGGATTTGTTTATGAGGTCTATCAAGTTTTTAAATATTTTTCATTTAAGTTACAGAAATCTGGCACCAAGGAATTATTAAAATATGTCCAGAATTATAATAATTTTTGTTGACTTTTATTAATTCAAACGCCCGAATGCAGTTATACATGTGCGATGTCAGTTTTATGTCATCGCACAACGTGTATTATTAAAATCGAGTTATTAACTTTACGTTGGGAGGACGCAATGAAGTTAAACTTTAAAAAACAATTTTCAACATTAGCTCTTGTGACTGGTTTTGCAGCTACTGCAAGCATGTCACTAGCAGGCGAGTGTCGAGTGGCCGAAGCTAGCATGGATAAGCCAGGTGGTTTTCCAGACCGAGCTTTAACAATGATCGTTCCTTATGGTCCAGGTGGAGGATCAGGACAGGTTGCAGCAGCAATGGCTGAAGCAGTAACAGGACTTACCGACGTAAGTATAAATAGAGATCACAAGCCTGGTGGTTCTGGAACAGTCGGAATGACTGCCTATATGGCTGCACCTGCTGATGGTTACAATGTTTTAGAGCACATTGATGATGCGTCTTCAGCCCATGCGCTCGACTCTAGTCGACCTAACCCCGCTGAGGATTTAATACCGCTCGTGGTTTCACAGGTGACTTTTTCGCAAATTTACATCAGATCAAATGAAACGCGCTATACTGATTGGCCGAGTTTTGTAGAATGGGTACAAGCGCAAAATGGAAAAGCAACAATCGCTAACGTATCTAAAGAAGGATCAATGGAACGCGTTATTATGAAGTTCATCACTGAAGCTTCTGACATGCAAATTCAGCAGATTTCTTTTGATAAAGGTGCTCCACGGTATGGTGCTTTATTAGGTGGTCAAGTTGATGCCTTATTTGAGCAACCTGGTGATGTTAGAAAATTTCTAGATGCCGGAAACTTTAAGCCTATCTTAACAGTTTTCAATGAGCGGCCTGGCGTCTTTAGTGATGTGCCTACTCATAGAGAAATGGGTATGGATTTTGAGCCGTTACTTCGTTTTAGAGGTTTTTACGTCCACAAGGATGCGCCTTCTGACCGTGTAGATTGGTTGAAGTGGGCTTTTCAAAGGGCATATTGCGAGGATAGTTATCAAGCATTCAATGATAGCAAGTTTATGAATGTTATTGATAGTTATCGGGATACGGCTGGTGCGATCGATATGATCAACGCAGCGATTGTTCAATATCGTGATGTTTATAAAGAAATGGGTTTAGACGTTAAGTAATATTTTCGTGGGAATTCATCCGCTCGCGACAAATGTCGCGGGCGGTATTAAGTTATGTGAAGTGAAAAATGGGAAAATTGAGTAGATCAGATATTTTAGAGGCATTTTTTTGGCTTTTAATTGCTGTTATTTTCTTTGCAGTGAGCTTTAGTTTTAATCAACCAATAGAAATTTATAAATTTGGTGCAACGGGCTGGCCTAGGGTAATATTATTTTTGATGGCTCTGGTCGCTTTAGGTAATTTTTACCATGCTTATTCTAAAGGCTCTAAGGCTCAAGAAGGTCGAGTGGGTGCAAAAGAAAATGATGAGCCAATTGAATACACGTCCACTGGTCAGTACTTCAAAACGGGTATGGTTTTAATATTACCTCTACTGTATGCCTTGTCATTAAAGCCAGTAGGTTTTTACTCGGGAACTCCAATTTTTATAGCTTTAATAATGATAGCGTGGGGCGAAAGAAGAGTTCGTTTCATACTAACAAATACAATCTTGATTTATGCAATTCTAATTGGTTTGTTTATGCTTGTTTTAAATGCTCCATTGCCTCAGGGGAATATGTCTCCTTTCTATGATATAAGTGCATTTATGCTAAAAACGAAAACGCAATTAGATCAGATGTTTTGATGGCTTGGTATGATTGAAAATTTTTTAGCCGGTACTGCTACGCTTTTTGGAGATCCTTTCACCATAGGTATTTTTGTTTTTGGTGTTTTGGGGGGTATGCTTTTTGGAGCAATACCAGGTGTAAGTATGCTTACCCTAGCTGCAATTCTGCTTCCTTTTACAGCGGATCTTTCACCTGCTCAGGGTGTAATGTTGTTTGCTGTCATTTACTGTACAGGGACTTATGGAGGGGCCATTACGGCAATTTTGTTTAATATTCCTGGTGCACCGGAAAATGCGCCGACTGCGTTTGACGGTTATCCGATGACGCAAAAGGGTATGGCTGGAAAGGCTGTGGGTGCAGCGGTTCTATGCTCTGCAATAGGAGGTGTTGCTTCTGCATTAGTAATGATGAGCGCAACGGAGCCGCTTGCACAGTGGGCTATCATGAACATTGGGCCACCAGAAATTTTTGCATTAGTTTTTTTTGGATTGGCGGTGGCGTCATCTGTTGGGGGAAGAACAATATGGAAAGGATGGCTTTCAGTTCTACTTGGACTCTTAATCGCTACTATAGGTCAAGATCCAGTAGGTGGAATTAATCGTTTTAATTTTGGATACTCTGATTTAGCGGCGGGAATAGCCTTTGTGCCCGCCATTCTAGGTTTTTTTGCGGTCTCAGAAATATTTATTCAGGCTGAAAAAAATGTAAGTGGAAAATATTCGGCTCCAAAGTTCAATGTTGATTTTCCATCATTTTTAGAATTATGGGCTCATAAAATAGCTGTTGTTCGGTCTATTTTTGTAGGCTTTTTCTGTGGTATTTTACCTGGTATTGGAGCCACGTTGGCTGCTTTCATGGGGTATGGAGAAGCAGTTAGATGGTCAAAAAATAAATCTGAGTTTGGTACAGGAAAACTGGAGGGTGTTATTTCCTCCGAAACGGCGAACAACGCTGCAACTGGTGCGGCAATGATTCCATTGTTGGCTTTGGGCCTTCCTGGTGGTGCATTGACAGCAATGATGGTCGCAGTTTTTCAAATGCATGATTTAGAACCTGGACCTTTGGTTTTTTACAATTCTCCTGAACTTATTTGGATAGTATTTGCAGCTATGTTCTATGCAAATCTCTCAATTTTATTTGTTGGGTTAATAGAGACAAAAACAATTTTATACTTATTGAAAATTCCTTTTCAGTTTCTTGCTCCTATGATCCTTATGCTGGCGAGTATAGGCGCTTATATAAGCCGTGGCTTAGTACTGGATGTCATCGTGATGTTCATTGCTGGAATTATAGGATTTTTACTGCGTCGCTCAGGCTACTCAATTCCAGGTATTGTCTTGGGCTTAATTTTAGGAAAAATAGGAGAGCAGAATTTTGCCCAGGGTATGCAAATGGTTCACTACGATTTGGGGACTTACTTTTCCCGTCCAATTTGTACAATATTGATTGTAGCTGGGGTTCTAACTCTTTTAAAAAGTTTGCATTCTGCGTTCTTCCAAAAGTCTAAAGTTACATAAATTAGGATAGTTTTTATGACTAACTCTGCAGAGATTGATGAAATAGATCTTCTGGTTAATAGGGCACGAATTGCTCAGGAGAAATTTGAAAAAAATGGTTCACAGCAGCTTTTTGATTTAGCTTGTCAAGCGGTTGGTTGGGCCCTTATGAAACCTGAACAAAACCAAAGACTGGCGGAGATTGCTGTTAGGGAAACAGGTCTTGGAAATGTTCCAGATAAAATTAAAAAAAACCATAATAAAACTTTAGGACTGTTAAGAGATATAAAAGACATAAAATCTTTTGGCCATGTTTCTGAAGATAAGGAGATGGGTCTCAGTACATACTTAAGGCCGAAGGGTGTGGTTGCTGCTATTGTTCCATCTACTAATCCATTAGCTACTCCCATAAATAATATTATAAATGCTTTAAAATGTGGAAACTCGATTATAGTTGCTCCATCACCAAAGGGCGCGCAGCCGCTTAAAGAGCTGTTGTTATTAATCCATCAAAATCTTTCGATGATAGGCCTAGATCAGGATTTGGTCCAAATGGTGCCGGTGCCTCCAACTAAAGGAAAAACAAATAGGCTTATGCAACTCGCTGACATGCTGGTCGTTACGGGTTCACAAAATAATGTTAAAGCTGGATATTCATCAGGAACCCCAGCTCTAGGTGTCGGTCAAGGTAATGTTGTCACAATAATCGATGAAACAGCTGATACGCAGGCAGCCGCTAAAAAAATAGCAATTTCAAAGACTTTCGATAATGCCACCTCATGTTCCTCAGAAAATTCCGTAATTGCTATTGAAGAAGTTTATGATGAAACAGTGAAATTTCTTAGCGATGAAGGGGGATTGCTTTTAAATAAAGATGAGGCCGACCGGCTTATCGATATCCATTGGGAAAATGGAAAAATGACCGCAGATCTTTTAGCTCAAGATATAGACGTAATAATTGATAAGGTTGGTTTAAGACAAAGAGCAGGCGAAAATACAAAGTTTCTTATTTTGCCTACGAATAAAGCTGGTCCAAGTGAAGTAGTTTGTGGAGAAAAAATGTCGCGTTTCTTAACCTTATACAAAGTTAAGAAATTTTCTGAAGCTATTGAATTAGCTATAAAAATACAAGAATATCAAGGGGCAGGGCACTCTTTGGGTATACATACACAAAATGAAGACAGAGCACATGAAATCGCCATGTCAGCCAAAACTTGCAGGGTTATTGTAAATCAAGCCCACTGTTTTGCTACTGGTGGGTTTTTTAATAATGGTCTTCCTTTTTCCCTGTCTATGGGATGTGGAAGCTGGGGCGGTAATTCAATAGATGGAAATCTTAATTGGGAGCATTTTGTCAATAAAGTAAGAGTTGTCCAAACAATAGAGGAAAATAAGCCAGATTTAGAGGAGATTTTTGGAAATTACTGGGGGGAAACTTCTCAGTGAGCGAAATCAAGTTTCCAGAAACAATTGGCGATCAGATTCTATATAATTCTTGTAAATTTCCTGAAGCGGTTTGGCTTATTTCACCAGAAACTAATCAAACAATAAGTTTTCGAGAAGTTAATGAAACTATTTCCACAATTGGGCAAAAATTAATTGAGACGGGTATTGAGCGCGGCTCAAGTATAGCTATAGCTGCGCCCAATAGCCCTGCGTCTTGTTTAATGTTCATGGCTATCGTTTCTTCCGGATTTGTGGCTGTTCCGTTGAATTTAGTCGCTGGAAGTACAATTTTAGCTTATACAATTGAACATTCTGAGGCCAAATTTATTTTTGTAGCAGACGATTGCAGAGATCTGATCGCTTCAGCGGTAGCTCAACAAAACAATAGCGTGAAATTAGTAAAGCTTGATCCAGTTAGGGGGCCAGATTTGGCCGCACTCCCTTTGGAAGTAAACGATTTGAAATTAGAAGATATCAAGTCAAAAGCCAATGATATTGCTCTACTCATGTATACCTCAGGAACAACAGGAAAACCTAAGGGCGTTATGTTGAGCCATGCAAATTTACTGGCTGCAGGTCGATTTATTTCTACCGGTCATGAAATAGATGGAAATGATAGTGGTCTGTGTGTACTGCCAATTTATCATATAAATGGAATGTGTGTTACTGTCATGGGCACAATTGTATCGGCGAGCACGTTAGTTATTCCTCACAAATTTTCCGTAAATTCATTTTGGAAGATTATAGCTAAGTTTAAGTGCTCTTGGTTTTCGGCAGTGCCTACTCAATTTTCCTATATTTTAAATTATGAGGAAACTCCGGAGGACATATCATCCCTTCGTTTTGCTCGCTCTGCTTCTGCTCCATTATCACCTGATATTCATAAAAAATTTGAAAAGCGGTTTAATATCCCAATCATTGAAACTATGGGATTAACAGAAACGGGATCTCAGATAACGACAAACCCGATGCCGCCGGGAGAACGTAAAATTGGATCTCCAGGAAAGGCTTATGGTAACCAGATTATGATTGGTGATGATCAATATAAAGCATTATCCGCAGGTGAAACGGGAGAAATATTGGTCAAGGGCGATAATGTTATGCAGGGGTATTTCAAACAACCTGAGGAAACGCACGAAACAATTTTAGGAAATGGTTGGCTGCGCACAGGTGATTTAGGGTATTTGGATAATGATGGCTATGTATTTGTGTCGGGCAGAATAAAGGAATTAATCATAAAGGGTGGTGAAAATATTGCTCCGAGAGAAATTGATGAAGCGCTGCTGACCCATCCAGGTATATTAGAGGCTGCGGCTTTTGCGGTTCCGTGTAAAGATTACGGAGAAAGAGTTGAAGCCTGCGTTTGTCTTAAAGAAAAAGTGTCTGTTGAGTTGGCCGAGTTAATAAGCCATTGTGAAAGTCAAATTGGAAAATTTAAGTCTCCTGATAACATTCATATCGTTGTTGATCTGCCCAAGGGACCGTCAGGAAAGGTGCAGCGATTAAAATTATTTGAATTGATTTATGATAATCAAAATAAACAGTAAATTCTCATCCTTAACGCTAGTTGAATATCAAGTGATATGAACGAAGATATTTGGAATATTTTGTTTCCTTCAAGTGATATAAACATACTTGTTTTTATGCTTTTTGTCTTCTTTCTTTCTGGAATTGTTAAGGGTTTTCTGGGAATTGGGCTGCCTGCCGCTGCAATGGCACTGCTCACTTTAGTAATACCTCCCGCACAAGCGATTTCATTACTTGTTATCCCAATTTTATTTACAAACCTAACGCAATTTTCGCGCGCTAAATACCGGATTGAGTCAATTAAGACTTATTGGTTATTTGCCATTGCGATAATTTTTAGTATTTTTTTAACGTCACTTTTTCTATCAAAATACCCAACTGGACTGCTCACAATCTCTATTGGCTTAGCAATGGTAATTGTATCCTTAAATGGTCTGATCGGTATAAAATTAAAAATAAGCGAAAGGAGATCTTGGCAGGTTGGTTTTGGGGTTTTGTCTGGGGTTCTTGGTGGCTTAAGTTCAATTTGGTCACCAACGGTCGCAATTTATCTAATTGCGAGAAGGGTAGATAAAGACCGGTTTATTTCAGCAACAGGATTTCTTTTTTTAGCAGGAGCAGTGCCATTAATTTTTGGGCTAATTTTTGGTGGGGTGTTAACTAAAGAGGTGGCGATTCAGTCTATATTTGGGTTAGTATTTGTTCTCGCTGGTTTTAGGGTTGGTGAGATACTTCGAAATAAAACGTCCCAAAGCTGGTTCGAGAAAGCTGTTTTAATTGCTTTTCTTTTTATGGGAATACGTCTAATTGGTGTGGGTCTATTTTAATTATTCATTAACTGTCTATCTAATAGTCTGGCGACGTGGATAGGTTCCCTCTTAGTTCCATCTTTAATCTGACTTCTGCATGATGTACCATCGGCGATTAGAATGGTTTCTTTTTCTGCTTGTCTTATCTTTGGAAACAGATCTTTCTCAGCCATTTCTATTGAAAAATCTATAGTTTCTTTTGAGTACCCAAAAGCACCTGCCATTCCACAACAACTTGTCTCGATTTTCTCGACCTCAAGCTCTTGTATCAAATGAAGTACGTTCTCAACAGATTTCAGCACATTAAAAGCTTTTTGATGGCAGTGACCATGCAATAAGGCTTTTGCTTTTAAGGGTTTAAGCTTAAGGAGTTTTTTGTCTTTTGATAACAGTTCTTCAAAAGTAATCACATTCTCTGCAACAAGCTTCGCGTCATTCGTTTTTAATAGGGATGGAATTTCATCTTTTAGTGCGAATAGGCATGAGGGCTCCAAACCCACTATGGGTAAACCCCTTTTAGCGTAAGGAAGGTATGTTTTGACTAACCTTTCAGCAGCTTCTTTTGCTTTAGAAATATTTCCAACGGATAGATGGGTTTTACCACAGCATAAAGCTTTTTGACTTTTCTCTTCTGGTTTTGGATAGAAAGGTTGATAGCCTGCATTGCGTAAAACTCTCACCGCGCTCCGTAAATTTTCTGGTTCAAAATATCTATTAAATGTATCAACAAATAATATAACTGGGTATTGCTCAACGGGATCTGCAGAAACTTCGTGGTCGCGATACCAATCTGTTCTCCATACTGGAAGATTTCTTTGCGCAGAAAATCCGGTGAGCCGTTCACTGATTTTGGCAAGAATTTTTGAGGAATTGCGCAAGTTCAAAATTTTATTGAACGAAGAAGCTAAAGGAGCATAGTCGGGAAGATAAGCGATTAGTCTTTCTTGAATTGATAAAGAATTATATTTAGCGTTTAGTGCCATTACTTCTAATTTCATCGCTGACATATCTACACTTGTGGGGCATTCACGTTTGCAAGCTTTGCAAGAAACGCATAATTTCATGGTTTCCAACATCTCTGTTGATGCCATCGCGTTTGGACCTAATTGACCAGACATTGCCAGCCTCAGGCTATTAGCTCTTCCGCGCGTACTATCTTTTTCTTCACCGGTAATTCTAAAAGAGGGGCACATAACACCTCCCTTTAATTTCCTACAGGCGCCATTATTATTACACATTTCAACGGCGCCTTGAAAGCCGCTGGCACTACCTGGCCACCTAGACCAATCCAACTCTGTATGAAAGCCACTGACAGAGTAACCCGGTGAAAATCTGAACAGATGGCGGTCATCCATTTTTGGGGCATCTACGATTTTTCCAGGATTAAAAATTCCATGTGGGTCCATTAAAGATTTAATTTCTCTAAATGCGTTAGTTAGCTTTTTTCCAAACATAACGGGATTAAATTCTGAGCGAGAAATTCCATCACCGTGTTCGCCCGAGTGCGAGCCATTAAATTTTTTTACAAGCTCGAAAGCTTCACTAGCTATCGAGCGCATTTTTATGATATCTCTGTCATCTTTCATGTTTAATACTGGTCGTACATGTAAGCAGCCTACAGACGCATGCGCGTACCAGGTACCTGAAGTTTGATACTTATCAAAAATATCAGTCAAACCTTGCGTGTATTCTGCCAGATTATGCAGCGGTACTGCACAGTCTTCCACAAACGAAACAGGTTTAGCATCTGATTTCATTGACATCATAATATTTAAGCCGGATTTTCGCATTTCAGAAATCCGATTTTGTGATTTTTCATCCTCAATGACTACAATACTATTAATTGTATTATCTGATGTGTCTTTAAGTAAGACCTCTAAGTCTCTTACTTTTTTAAGATTTCCACTCCAAATATCCTCTGCAAACTCAACGACTAAAAGCGCCTCAGGATCATTAACAACAAAATCATCAATAGTTTTAGAAAAAATGGGTATTGATCGCCCAAGCGAGATCATTGTGCTATCAATTAATTCAACAGCTATTGGGTCGAATTTAACAATGTGCTGGGCTGAATCCATTGCCTCATAAAATGTGGAGAAGTGACAAAGAGCCATAATCTTCGGTGGAGGTAGTGGAGATAATTTCAGTTCAATACTTGTTGAGTAAGCTAGGGTCCCCTCAGAACCGACAATCAAATGAGATAAATTTATATCGTTTTCATTACCGATACTACCTGGCCTAGAAGCAAGCGTATCAGGTAATAAGGCATCTAAATTATATCCTCCAACTCTTCTAAGAACTTTTGGGTACCTAGTTTCGATTTCCTTTTGATTTTTCTCAGCAATTTTTATTAATTTTGGAAATACTTTTTCTAATCCACTTAGATCCTTTCTTGCCAGTCCGAAGTGTGCCTTTGAACCATCCGATAAAATTGTATTTATCGACAATACATTGTCTCTCATTATGCCGTATCGAATGGACCGACCACCAGCTGAATTATTACCAGCCATTCCACCAATGGTAGCCCTGCTGGATGTTGAAACATCAACTGGAAACCAGAGGCCGAATGGCTTCAATTCTCGGTTCAGTTCATCGAGAATAACGCCAGGTTCCACCACACATCTCAGGTTTTTTTCATCAATCTCAATTATTTTATTTAAATACTTGCTATTATCTAAAACAATCGCTTGATTTACAGTCTGTCCATTCTGTGAGGTTCCACCACCTCTTGGCAATATTGGGGTACTGTATTCTTGAGAAAATTGAATGGTTTTTTGTATATCCTCTACTGTTTTTGGCAAAACGACTGCCTCAGGCATTATCTGGTAAATAGAAGCATCTGTTGAATAACGTCCGCGGTCAAATTGTCCGTCCAGAAGATCGCCAGATAGAGAACTTTTTAAAACTGAAATCTCCGATTTCATTTTTACCTTCAAACTCATTTATTTAAATAATATAAATTAGCATAACTGGCGGTATTGAAAGTACAACTTTTATCCTAATAATGCGGCGAAAGGGGCCAAGAGGCTCAGGCGCATTCAATTTAATAGAATGGTAATTCGAAATGTCACAGAAATATAAAACAGGACGGCACTTACTTCAAATACCTGGTCCAACGAATGTTCCAGATAGAATTTTAAGAGCTATGGATTATCCTACTATTGACCACCGTGGTGAAGAATTTTTTAGTTTGGCAAAAAAATGCTTATCTGGCATTAAAGATATTTTTAAGACTGAAAGCAATGTCATAATTTATCCAGCCTCAGGTACGGGTGCTTGGGAGGCCGCTC
>CACGIS010000010.1 GCA_902573175.1 Paracoccaceae bacterium
ACTATATTTGCCATTTTACAGCCCGGGAGTTCACTACAAATTTGCTTCATTTCCTCTTCATTTTTTGGGGCCTCAACAAACAAGATATCTGCGCCTAAATCATGAAATTTTTGCGCACGTTCTAGCGCCTCTGTTAGCCCATATGTATGATTGGCGTCAGTACGAGCCATGACTAATATATCATCACCGTTTTCACGAGCATCAACCGCTGCTTTTATTCTATCAAAGGCCTCTTCACGGCCCACTACTTCTTTTCCTGGGGTGTGGCCACATCTCTTTGGTGCTAGTTGGTCTTCTATTAAAACGCCGGCGCAACCCGCTTTGGCTAGTCCTGACACTGTCCGTATGACATTCATTGCATTTCCATATCCAGTATCACCGTCTGCAATTAACGGAATAGAGGTAGCATCAGTTATGTTTCTCGCATGATCAACAACTTCGCCATAAGACATTAAACCCAGATCTGGCGCTCCTATCCTCGAAGCTGATGCTGCAAAACCTGACATGAATGTAAGGTTGAACCCTGCTTGTTCTATCATCTTACCGGAAAGTGCATCAAAACAGCAGGGCATTGGTAGAAATACCCCTGAACTTATTAGTTCGCGTAGTTTGGTTGCTTTCGGATTACTCATAAGCATTTTCTACCTTTAAAGTTTGAACGGGATATAAAGTACTAAATCACTCCACACATACATTACTGCGACTGTAAAAATCATTAAAAATAAAAATGGTAATACACCCTTTGCGACATCTCCTAAAGGTGCACCTGAGACAGATTGAATAACGTAAAGGTTTAGGCCAACCGGTGGAGTGATTAAGGCACATTCTACCATCACGACCATAAATATCCCAAACCAGATTGGATCAATTCCCATGCCCATAGCTGCAGGAAGTAAAACAGGCACCATAATCAAAACCATTGATAGTGTTTCAAAAACAAGTCCCATTGTAACTAAAACTGCGCAAACAACTACGACAAAGAGCGTTTTGCTATCGACGTAGGTTTGTATCAAATATGATATATCCTGCGGAATTCTGTATAATGTAATTGCTTTTCCAAAAATTTTTGCACCCGCAATTATAATTAAAATTGCGGCAGTTGTAATCATAGCCTCGAAAACAGCACGTTTAAAATCTTTGAAAGATAACGATCGCATTAAAACAACAGTTAAAATTATAGCTAGTGAAAACCCAACAGCTGCGGCCTCAGTTGGAGTAAATATACCTGTATAGATGCCACCTAGAATTAGTGAAGCTAAGGCAATGGTTGGAGCTACTTTAATAGAGGTTTTAATCCTTATATCCCAAGGGGCTTTTTCGCTTGGAGTATATCCGCCAAACAAGTGAGCATAGATTATAGAATAAACTATGAAAAGTGCGATGAGGAAAAGCCCGGGGCCAATACCGGCTAGGAAAAGTGAGATCACACTTTCCTCAGTTATAAACCCGTACACTATCATAGGTAAGCTAGGTGGGATGAGAATTCCAAGAGTTCCTCCGGCAGCCAGTAGACCATAAACAAATTTTTTATTGTAACCTCGTTCAATCATTTCTGGAATTGCAACAACGCCGATTGTGGCTGCCGTTGCTACAGAAACACCTGAGATCGCAGCGAAAATTCCGCATGAAATAATTGTTGCTATCGCCAAACCACCTGGCCAATGTCCCACCCAGGCCTGTACTGCTGCATATAAATCTCTACCACAGCCTCCGTACAAAAGGATATTACTCATTAAAAGGAACAGCGGAACGGCGAGTAAAATAAATCCATCCAAAGTTGATAAAATTGCTTGTGGTGCCATTAAAGGAGAGAAGCCTCCTCCCAAAAGCATACCTAAACCTAAACTACCGAGTGAAAATGCTACTGGTAGACTCGCTAATAACAAGGCAAACATTATTCCCAAGATCACAATAAGTTTCATTGAGTTTCTCCCTCAGGAATAGGCTGATCAGTAAGAAGTTTCCAAATCTCAATTATGGCTTGAATTGCCAGCATTGCGAACAAAGTGGGCACAGGTAACTCAGCGATCCATGATGGTAAATCAAGCAGGCTTCCTGTTGTTCGACCTCTTTCAAAAGAGTCATAGAAAATCTGCGCGCCAAAAACAGTAACATATGCGCAAAACCACGTTAGAACACACATTGTGGCAATACCCGTAATTTTTTGAAGCTTAGTGCTCATAAGCCCAATAACAGCATTAATTTGAATATGTTTTCGGTTTTGCAGTAACCAACAAAGAGAAAGTAGTGTGCCATAGATTAAACAAAGTTGACTGAGTTCTGCCGCCCATTTTGTTGGTGCTAAAAAAAAGTAACGGGCTACAACTTCGTAGCTGAGCATTATACCAGATAAAACAAATAGCCAGGCAGCTAACCAAGCCAGTTTAAGTGTTAAACCCTCAAAGTATTTAACAAACAATTGCATTATCTTCTGTCCTGATTGGAAAAACCACCCTGTTTGGGTGGTTTTAATTTTTAGATTAATAGTTTGATGCTGCTTCAAGCAATTGGGCGCCTAGGGCTCCCGCTTTTTCTTTATAAGCATCGTAAACAGAGCCTGATGCTGCTTTGAAGGCAGCGATATCATCAGCGGAAGGTACTACGATATTCATTCCATTGCTTTTAGCGATATCGTATGCCTCAGCTTCTATGCTGGCCATTTTATCTCGAACTGATGTTTCAGCCATCGACGCGGCACTACTTATAATACTTCGCTGATCGTTGCTCAAACTGTTCCACCAATCTGTATTTGCTACTACGATAAATTCGATATCAGCATGGTTAGTAACGGTAATTGTATCCATAACCTCATATAATTTTCTGGATTTTACGCCGGAAACACCAGTCATACCTACATCTACTGTACCCCGTTGATAAGCTAAGTACTGCTCTGAGCCCGAGATTAAAGTTGGAGCTCCACCAGTTGCTTCAACAAATTGGCCTAAGGTTTTACCAAAAACGCGTACTTTTTTGCCTTTCATATCGCCTGGGTTTTTAATTGCCTCTCCTTTAGACAGCATTATCGCGCCGCCGTATGCTTGCCACCACAATACAGTCGAGCCCGTATCCTTGATGGCTTCGTCAATAGGGCCACGAATTTCTGAGCCTTTTGCTACGGCTTTTCTTACTTTTGCTTCCGTATCAAAAAGAAAAGGCTGATAAAAAATATCAACAGCGGGGATATCTCCCACGTATCTTGTTAATGAAGCTACTCCCGCTTCAATTGAACCCGAGCCTACAGCTGCTGGCACTTCTTTGTCCTTGTATAACTGAGCAGAGTCATAGATCTCTATGGCTATACTGCCTCCAGATTTGCTTTCCACCTCCTCTTTAAAAAGGAGCAGATTTTGCCCCAAGTGGCTTTTAAGTGGAAGCTGAAGCGATATCCGCATTGTAACATCCGCACTCCATGCTGGAATTGCTATACACAAAGATACTGCGGATATTATCCAAAGTTTAATTAAAGATTTCATTATTTCCTCCCTTGTCCTTACGTAACCCAAGTTCATCATGTGAATTAAAGCAAGTAAAAAATGCAAAGGAGCTTATTTGAATAAAAATCTATTCTTCGGAAAAGTAGGTAACTTTAAAGTCACCGTCCAGTCGAGGATTTAAGAAGTCCATAAGGCCATTTTCTACTCTAAAGCTCAAATAAGCTTGATGATCTTCTTTGCTATCCCATTTCTCAAACAAGTAAACGGTTTTCTTGTCTTCAGCCAAAAATGTTCGAATATCTTCAAATCCCTTATGTTGCCTTGTGATTACATACCCGTCGTCACTTTTGCTCTAATCTATAAAATCTTGGGCTCCTTGTTTGGTTATGGGAAATTCTGCAACTATAATTACTGACATTTGATTGCTCCTACTTAAATGGTTCTCAGATGAATTTTCGGCTTGCTAACATCTTTATGTCTACTAGAATTATTATTGTATAGTTAAACAAATATTACCTAAAAAATTAGAGATTATGTGACGTATCAGTAAATAAAGTTAAATCCTGGGGAAGATTAATGTCTGAGGTTCAAAGAAAATTCGCAACGATTTTAGCAACAGATTGTGTTTCGTTTAGCAAACATATGGCTGAAAATGAGGCGGGAACTCTCTCAAGTTTAAACAGTTGTAGATCAATCATTGATGAATATATCGAGAAACACGGTGGTAGAATTTTCCATACGGCTGGGGACTCTGTCTTGGCCGAGTTTAATAGTCCAATTGAAACAGTAAATTGTGCAATAAGTTTTCAAGACACAATTTGTGAAAGAAACGAAACACTGACTGAAGAAAATGGCGAGAGCCCATTACTTTGGAGAGTCGGTGTGCATTGCGATGAAGTAATCCTAGAAAATGATAATCTTTATGGGAATGGTGTAAACATAGCTGCGCGACTAGAAGCTCAATGTTCACCAGGTCAGATACTAGTATCACGCGCGATCAATGAACAAGTTGTTTCCAGAATCGAGGCAATTTCTCAGGCTGCTGGAAAAAAGAAATTGAAAAATATCTCGGACGCTTTCGAAGTTTTTTCAATTTGCACAGAAAAAACAACAAAATTGGCTGTACCGTCAAAGCCATCGGAAATGCCACGGGAGTTAAAAAATCAAAAACCAATGATTGCTATTGTTCCCTTCAAAAACCTGAATGCTAATGAAGATAGTGCATTTCTTATCGATGGGATTTTCGAAGACATACTTACTGAGCTATCAATGGTAAGGCAGGTTTCTGTCGTCTCAAGGCAATCGAGTATGAACTTTACTGATAGTGGCGCAAACGTGGATCAGTTCATTTCTCAATTTAATGTAAATTTTCTTATTCAAGGTTCAATCAGGTCTGCTGGGCCCCGTGTTCGAATAACTGTTTCTCTAATCGATGCTGCCACTCAAGAGGTTTTATGGAGTAAAAAGTTTGATCGCACTCTTGATGATATTTTTGAGGTGCAAGATGAAATTGTCAGAAGTGTTATAAAGGAAATTTTAGGTGAAATTGAGCTAGCTAGTCTGACTAGGGCAAAGCGAAAGCCGACTGAAAATATGAGCTCTTACGAATTTCTCCTTAAGGGTAAGGAAGGCCATCACACAATAACTGCTGAAGCTAACGCAAAGGCACTTAAAATGTTTGATGCTGCTATTGAAGCTGATCCTGACAACGCTCAGGCTTATGCTTGGAAAGCATGTACTTTAGGACAAGCTATGATTAGAGGTTATACCGATAAGCCAATGCAGGAAATTATGCCGGAGTTCACTAATTTAATGTCCAGCGCGCTCAGCATTGATCCTAACGATTTTGAATGTCATCGTCTTCAGTGCGCTGTGAACAAAATGATGGGTGACATGAAATCAGCATTAGAGCATGGAAAGAAGGCCTACGACCTTAATCCAAATGATCCAAGAATACTGCAGCAATACGGTGAAATTTTGCTAACAACGGGCAAAACGGAAGAGGGGTGTGATTTAACTTTGTTGGCATTAGAATATGATCCTGTTGCTCAAGGCCAAACGAATAGTGATAAACGAAAAAGCGATGGTGTTTTTGGTTGCGTTTTAGATGATCGTCCAGAAGTTGGTTTGGATATAGCTTCTGGAATGATAGACCGATCTGAAAAGGTTTTAGTATACTCAGCTGCGCTCGCGGTTAGTAGCGCTGGCTCGCTAGAGAATTTTTCATGGCTAATCGATGATTTAAAAGATGCAAATTTTGAACAAATTGAAGAGGCAATTGAGGAAATGGGTAAATTCGACGTTGTGGTTCAAAGCAAATTGAAAGAGGTTTTTCTAGATCATATTTTACCATTAAGAGAAGTTGCTTAACCAGTTGGTTGTAAACCTTTAAATTTTGGATTTCGGTTACGCATTATTAAAAATAGGACGATACCTATATTTAGGAAATTCCATATTATACCGTTCCAAAAAGCGGCCGCGTAAGAACCTGTAATGTCGTAAATCCAGCCTGACATCCAACCACCGATAGCCATCCCCATTATGGTGCACATCATGACAAAGCCAACGCGGGTACCAGCCTCTGCGCCTGGTAAATATTCGCGAATAATAATCGCGTAACTTGGGACGATACCACCTTGGGATAATCCGAAAACTGCTGAAACGATGTAAAGAGATACCAATCCATCAAAAGGCAGATACAGAAAAAGTGCTATGCATTGAAGAGTAGATCCAATTAACAGGGTATAAACCCCTCCTAATTTATCAGCCAACAAGCCATTTATTAGGCGAGAAACTATGCCTCCTATCAGCATTAAGGATAACATTTCAGCACCAACAGCAGGGCCGTAACCTAAGTCAATACAGAACGCGACGATATGAACCTGTGGCATAGACATTGCAACGCAACACCCGACTCCCGCAATCGAAAGTAAAATTGTAAGCGTTCTGGGGGATATGTTTACGCTTGATCTCCTATTCTCGGAGGCAGCATCAGATGCCCTAGAAGTCTCTTCGCTGATTTTTTTTGTAAGCAAAAACGATAATGGGATCATTATAAAAATGGTGGCTAGAGCCAGTATTCCGTATACATCTCTCCAACCATCTGATTGTAAGGCACTGTTAAAAAGGGGGGGGCCAAATTGCTCCCGAGAAGTAATTTCCGCTGGCGATTAGGGCAACGGCTATGCCCCGTCTCTTTAAAAACCAGTGGGAAGTATCTGCGATGAGTGGACCAAATGATGCGGCCGTACCAAAGCCAATAAAGAATTGTAAAACACTAAGTAAATAAACGTTATTCACTTGCATGGCTGCGATATAGCCTACGGTGTTAATTATAGCTGCGAGAATAATTGTTTTTGTTATTCCATGGTGATCAACAATTCGTCCCATCACTCCGTTACCAATAGCAAAGCCAACCATTGTTAAGGCGAATGGAATAGATGCTGTGCTCCGATCAATGGTAAATTCTTGCTGTATGTCTGGTAGTATAATGACAACCACCCACATGCCTATATTGCCTACTGTCGCTACTAAAAGAGCAATAAGCAGTCGGAACCAAGAGTATAAACTATCGTGCTCTTTCATAAAAACCCAGATTAAGTCTTCAAAATTAAATTTACAGAAAATTGCTTTTACTTATTTTAGACTTAAGCAAATAGTACAATGTCCTAATATCTTCAACTTGTTATAAAATAACTGGATCCGCGCTTCTCTAAATGAATAAATTTTGGCTCTAATATATGACCGCTGGTGCAAAGTAAATTATCATTAGACGCCATGTCGAGTGCGTATTTTCTCGATTTAAGTGCACTTTCGGGATCTATATCAAAGAGAGTACAAATATTTGGGTCTTTCAATTGAAGATTTGGCACATGAATTATGTCGCCCATGTGAAACATACTTTGATTTTCGTCGTCGACTCTAAAACCTGCGTGGCCTGGAGTGTGTCCCGGAAGTGGTACAGTCGAAACTCCGCTAATAATATCTTTATTACTCTTTAATACTTCTAGCTGAGCATCATAGGCCGATAGAACATTTTTTGCTAAACTTGACCAATCTCTTCCGTTTATTTCGTCTGAACCAAATTCTTTTAAAGTCCAAAAATTGTGTTCTTCCTCAGCTATCTTGAAGTTTGCATTTCTAAAAACAGCAGAACCATCCTCATTAATACAACCGCCTATGTGATCTGGGTGGAAATGTGTGATAAATATATCTGTTATATCGTCAGGACCTAAACCTAGTTCGTCTAGGGCATCGATGATGAAGCCACACGTAGGCCCAAATAGGGTTCCACAACCAGTATCAACAAGCAAATTTTGCTTTCCATTTTGGATCACGCAGGCATTGAAATTTGTAAAAGTGAAGGACTGATTTTCATCACTATTAATTCTACTAGTGTCTTCATCTGATAAATTCTTTAGGGCTTCGAGTGGAAGTGTACGTTCGCCGTCGCGTAGTGTAGTTACCTTTATGTTGCCAACGGATGTTGTGGAGATTCTGGACATGAAGCAATCCTCTGTAGGTAAAACATGTTAAAAATACATTATTTTTCAATATTGGCACTAAATTTGCAACTATTTTTGCGAAGAACTTTTTAAAACTTATAAAGGCCGCATAGCACATGCTATGTGGCTCATTTTTTGTTAAAATTTTTGTTGGTAATACTCCACATAATATCTAGAAATAAATTAGTTGATACGGATCCTAGTTTCAACTGGGGTACATTTGTACTTTTTCATGAGGCCTTGGGCTGCCATGCTTTCACGAACCCATTTTTTCCCAGCAGGATTTATAATATGACTTTCTTGTGATAATTCAAACATCTGCCGATATTGTAGACATCCAATAGATTTATCTCTCTTTTCCTGCTGCGACTTCAGGTAAGAGGGAGCAAAAATAATGGCAAAAATCAGAGTTAGCGTTACTGCGAAAACAATGAAGCTCCATACAAATGTTTTCATGGTGCAATAGACCTTCTCTAAACTGGGACTTTATTACACAATAAGTTTTAAAAAACTTTAAATAAATACTATTTTTTTTCATTTTTTTAATCAGTTTTTTTAATGATTTTTATAGCAGTATAATTTATTTTGATAAAACTGAGTACAAGCAAATAGAATCTAATGGGACTTAAAAATGAGAGTTGGTCTAGTTTTTCTGTTAACTATTTTCTACTTCTGGGCGAATATATCTATCGCATTAGAAGAGACTTCATATCGCGTAATTACTGCAAATCAAATTTATGAAATTAGAGAATATGATGATCGCCTTGCTGTGCAAACTAGGCAAAAAAATGGGCAAAACGGGGCCTTTAGAAAATTATTTAAGTACATTTCTGGATCAAATATCTCTTCCACAAAAATAGAGATGACGACGCCTGTCACACAGTCGATAAAAATAGATATGACCACGCCGGTTACGCAGAAGTTTCAAGATGGCGAAATAATTATGAAGTTTTTTTTGCCAAGAAAATTTCAACTAAAAACAGCACCTCAACCATTAAGTGAGGACCTATCTGTTGTCATCGTAAAAGGGGGTAAATATGCCGTTATAAAATACTCTGGACGCTCAACTTATAAAAATTTTGAAAGGCAATCAAAAGTACTTCTCGAGGCTTTAGGTACTGACAAGATTGAAACAATTGATCAACCAATAAAGGCAACGTTTAACGGGCCTTTGACACCATTTTTTATGAGAAGAAATGAAGCGATGATTAGGATCGAGTAGTTCTAGATCTCGATGATTTAGCACGGGCATCTAAACATGCAAAAACCCGTGCTGATTTTTCTATTCGACCTTTACTAGCATTCTTGAAGACTTTAATGTTGCGGCCTCATGTGCAGCATTAACAATACCAAGAAATCGTTCATCGGTAACCATTTTGTCAACAGATTGTCCCCAATGAACCATGGATTCAAATCGGTACACTATTCTGAGCATTTCATGGTCATCCTTCATGATTGGCATACCTACACCAACCTCAACTCCTAGGCTTTCCATAAGGTTTTGAAGTTCGGGCGCAAGCTCCAAGGCCTTTTGTACTGCTGATCTTGGGGTATGATAGTCGCGGTGCACCACAACTGGCTTACCGCCCTTTGGAGCGTTCCCAAATATCATTCTCCCTATCCAAGGACCTACAACTTCTCCGACGGGATCGACAGCCCGCAATTGCATTACCTTTTGGAAGTCTTCATCGGCACCAAAAGCTTCAAAAGCGGTTGCCCCTGCTTCAACAGTGTCATACCAGTTCATTAAGTCAAATCGACCTGCCCCATCTCCAGCTACGACCTTAAATACGCTGGATTTTGCGCCATGCCGCTCCATAATGCTCGATAGTCGGAGCATCCTTTCCTGCAAAACGGCCTCTTTGCCAGTTACTGGCGTTACTTCTCTTATAGCTACATATGACATTTTAATCCTCCCTATTTGTATCTATATGCTACTTACTAAACCAAAAATTTTCTAATATATTTCCTCCGCAACTGTAGAATTAGTTCACGGGTTTAAAATCGTAAACAACACCTCCATCTACCCGGGTCCTAGTTTTGCCTTGAAACTTAGCTCCTGTTAAAGTTGCCCACTTCCCAGTTCCCGCAATTATTGTTAGGGCAATTGTGCCGTCTGGTTGGAAAACACCATTGACTAGCGAAATGTCACCATCTGGATCATGCGCCTGGCAAACCCCAATTCCCCCATTTGGTCGCTGTTGACCGGTAGCAAAAACCTGAAAATAATTACAGTTAACTTTCATTGCTTCGGGAAAACCTTCTGGCGGATTTTCATACATCCATATGTCGCTGGTCGTTGCCTGGACATGGTTACCAGAAGTGCCTTCAATAGTTTTTAAATCAATACGAACCCCTGTTCCAGATGCACTCAAAGCCGAATGACCTCCAGCAAAAGCAGCAAAAGGTGCAAATACCAACACTGCGGCTGCAATAATTCTTTTCATTTTTATATTCCTTATTTAATTGAACTTAAAGCTAGGATTTTCTGATAAAAATTATCAAGAATTACGTAACGCTATTTTTGCGCAGCATATTAATTGAACATTTTTTACGCACTAAGTATAATTTTGGGAGCAGTTTAATAAGTGATCGGTCAAGCAAATAAGTTTAAAACTTAGCATTTAGGTAAAGAATGGCCTGGGCAGTATAAAAATTTAAGATTTATATTCAAAGGTTATTCTAAATGAACTAAAGATCACATATCCAAATTGAGGTATTTTTATGCAATTAGAGCGAAGAAAATGGGTACCAGAAGCCAGCGAAAATTTAGTTCAAGATTTGGCTCAAAAAGTTTCAGGATCATCTTCTAAAGAATTATTGAAACGGCTTACCTTTTTGGCTGATTTAAACAAAATAATTCACGAGAAAGACTGTTTTAACCTAAATCCAGCTACCAATGTTATGAACCCACGGGCAGAGTCTTTTCTATCAAGCGGTATAGCGTCTCGCCCGTCGCTTGGATATCCTGGAGATAAATATGAAATGGGTCTTGAAGCTATAGAAGAAATAGAAGTTGTGGCTTCTAGTCTCGTGGCAGAAATTTTTTGCTCTAAGTTTGCCGAAATTAGAGTGCCCTCTGGTGCAATGGCAAACCTTTTTTCTTTTATGTCTATTTGCAAACCTGGAGATACAATTATTGTACCACCTGCCTCTATTGGTGGACATGTGACCCACCATAACCCAGGATGTGCAGGATTATTTGGGTTAAATATAATCGAAGCCCCTATCGATAAAGACTATTATACTGTGGATATAGACCAACTTCGTGAACTTGCTTTGAAAGAAAAACCAAAACTTATCACACTGGGGGGTAGCCTTAATTTATTTGAGCATCCTGTTTCGGCAGTTAGTTCAATAGCCAAGGAAGTAGGGGCTAGACTTTTATTTGATGCAGCTCACCAGTGTGGGCTTATAGCAGGGAAAGTCTGGGAAAACCCACTAGATCTTGGAGCTGACGTAGTTACGATGAGTACCTACAAGAGCTTAGGAGGACCTCCAGGTGGTGCAATTATTACCAACGATGCTGGAATTGCAGAAAAAATTGATCGCATTGCATTTCCTGGCATGACAGCGAATTTTGATGCTGCTAAGTCAGCAGCTTTGGCTGTAACGATGCTGGATTGGAGGGAGTTCGGTAAAGAATACGTTGCTGAAATGGTTCTTATGGCTAAAACTCTTGCCTCATCTTTGGAAGAATACGATATCCCAATATTTTTTGGAGCCTTGGGACATACGCAATCACATCAGTTTGCAGTACTAGCAGAAGAGTATGGCGGAGGTCAGCAAGCATCTAAACTATTACGAAAATCTGGCTTTCTCGCTTGTGGAATTGGATTGCCGGTTAAAGAATTAGAGGGAGATATGAATGGTCTGAGGTTTGGCACTCCTGAATTGGTCAGGTGGGGTATGAAAGCAAAGGATTCAATCCGTTTGGCAGGATTGATTGCAAAAGCTTTGAAAGGTAAAACTCTCACAGAAGAGGTGTCAGAATGGCGCAAGACTTTTAAAAAGCTCCATTTTATCCACTAGAATAGGATTCTGCTAATCCGGTTTTAATTTTAGCAATTGTTATTCATTTATAATGCTTAACTTCGCTTTAATTTCAGCTGAAAGAACGACTTATGATAACCGTTAAGCAACCAGTTCAAAGGCGTGAACTTGATAAAAGTGTAATACAAAAATACGCAGACTATAAAACCAATGATGATTGTCAGTAAAAAATTACTGATTTGGCTCAATCCAGCCTCATAGAGGCCAGCACTGATTATAGGCAGTGGAATAACGTGCACTATGTATATGGGGTAAGAGAGTTCAACAAACCATCTAAGTGTTGCACTACTTGATTGGATAAATTTGGATGCTAATCCAATAAAAAATAAACACCACAAGATAGTGTTGGCTCCTCTTGTAAATGCATTGAAAAGAACCTCAACGGTATCAAATTTCATAGATGTAATTTTTCTGATATCTTCTACTTCGCTGTAAAGTAAACTACCTGCATATAATTGTGCGAAATATGCCAACACAGATAGGATACCCAATAGTGTGATAGTTTTATTCTCTGATAATTTACTGAAGATTTTTTGGTTCGAGTAAAGAAGAACGCCCAACAAAAAATATGAAAAATAATATACCAAGTTACCAGGTTTAAGACTAAAAAAAGTTTCTGACGGCATCAGTGCGTACGGATTAAACGAATTATTTAGAATGTGGGCTAAAGGTACTGTCGCAATTAACCATAAAGAAATTATGAGAAATATTATTGGGGAAATTATTTTACAAACAAGTTCTTTGAATACTTTGATTTTGTATAAAAGTGAGAAACACAAGACAAAAATCATTAGTTCATACAGGAACCATAAATGCGCTGTAGTGAAATCAATCCTACCATCTAATATATCGTAAAATGCGGAAAATAATAAGCAGGTTATGCCTATTCTTATAATGCGATCCTTTACGAAGTATGGGTTGCCTTTTTTTTCTATAACTAAAACAGCAAAAAAACCTGACAATAGAAAAAATAGAGGCATTCTCCAGTTACTGATGAAACTCATCACTAACCACCCCCAACTTTCTAGTACTGGTATATTCTCAATTTGAAAATCTCTTGCCACATCTGGCATCGTAAATAAGATAGGTGCATGAATGACTAATCCCATCATCATTGCAAACGCTCTTAAAAAATCCAAGTTATGTAACCGTGACATTTTCAATCTTTCTTTCGAGATTCTCAGAATTAAAAAATACTTGAGCCAATGCCAGAGACGTAATTATTACAGATTTATATTTCAAGAAAGTCTTACAGTATTGTCGGCGTTTAGGCGATTTGATTATAGTGAAAAAAGTAGCAGTGAGTGTGCCAAAGGTGGTTAAAATTAAATGTCCATAAAAACAGATACTTCTGATGGTAAATGGCAGTTCTGGATAGACTGGAGCATAATATTGAACTCTTAATAAATGGCGAATTGGGATGTGTGGAAATATAGGTGTGCCAAATGTGGGCATCGGGGTAGCACTAAAGTATTGAAAAATAACAAGATGGTCATCAGGTGTGCTAAAGGTGTGCGAAAATAAATGTCAATAAAAACAACAACATCTAGTGGTAAATGGGAATTCTGGATAGACCGTGGAGGCACGTTCACTGATATAGTTGCAAAGTCACCGGACGGATCTTTTAAAAACTCGAAGTATCTCTCTGAAAATCCGGAACAATATAAAGACGCTGCCATCCAAGGAATTCGTGATTTTTTGAAAATTGATAATGATAAAAAAATCAAAGAATTGGATGTCGATTGTGTAAAAATGGGAACGACAGTGGCGACAAACGCTTTGCTGGAACGAAAAGGAGATCGAACGCTTCTTCTTATAACTGAAGGGTTCCGGGATTTACTTCGAATAGGATACCAAGCGAGGCCAAAACTTTTCGATTTCAATATTATATTACCTACTCCTATTTATGAAATGGTTGGTGAAATCAAAGAAAGGTTAGACGCAGAAGGTGAAATAATTGAGCCATTAGATGAGGCGAAGGCTCGTGAGGGTTTGAAATCAGCTCGGGCTAAAGGAATTAAAAGTGTCGCTATCGCTTTAATGCATAGTTATTTGAACCCAATACACGAAAAGCGAATTGCACAAATAGCTGCTGATGAAGGGTTTGAGCAAATTTCAATTAGTCATGAAATTTCACCTCTTATGAAATTAGTTGGCAGGGCGGATACAACCGTTATCGATGCTTATTTATCTCCAATTCTGAAGCGTTACGTTGCTCAAATATCTTCAGAATTTGATACAGATTATGCAGCGCAACTTTTATTTATGCAGTCAAATGGTGGCTTAACAGACGCAAATATTTTCAGAGGAAAAGACGCTATACTTTCTGGCCCGGCCGGTGGAGTTGTGGGCATGGTCAAAACTGCACAAATTGCTGGATTTAAGAAATTAATTGGTTTTGATATGGGTGGGACTTCTACTGACGTCTGTCACTATAATGGCGAATTTGAAAGAAGTTTTGAAACAGAAGTTGCCGGTGCACGGGTCCGTGCTCCTATGATGGATATACACACAGTTGCGGCTGGCGGAGGATCAATTTTACTCTTTCGAGATGGACGGTTTCAGGTTGGTCCCGAAAGTGCCGGAGCAAATCCAGGCCCTGCTTGCTACCGAAGAGGGGGCCCATTAACGGTAACTGATTGCAACGTTATGTTAGGCAAGCTTCAGGCGCTTCATTTTCCATGTGTTTTTGGACCTAATGCCGATCAGCCAATAGATGTGTCAATTGTTGAAAACATGTTTAAAGAGTTTGCTGAAGAAATATCAATGAAAACAGGGAACAAACCTTTGCCGGCTGTAGAATTGGCAGACGGGTTTTTGCGAATAGCTGTCTCAAATATGGCCAACGCTATCAAAAAAATCTCTGTCCAAAGAGGATATGACATAACGAAGTATGCGCTACAATGTTTTGGCGGAGCAGGAGGGCAACACGCATGTCTGGTAGCTGATGCTTTGGGCATTCAAACTATTTTTATCCATCCTTTCGCAGGTGTCCTTTCAGCCTATGGTATGGGGCTAGCTGAAATTCGCTGTATGAAAGAGAGCCAATTTGAGCGTTCTCTCACTGATTATCAAGAAGCATTAGCGCTGCTTTCAGCATTATCAGAAAAAGCTACAGACCAAGTTGTATCTCAAGGGGTTCCTCACAACGACATAATTGTAAAGTGTAGAGCGCACCTACGGCTGAAAGGCTCACATCAAGCGCTTATGGTTAGTTTTGGTAATTTGGAAGAGTTGAAAAAGCGTTTTGATGAAGCCCATCGTGCGCGTTATGGGTTTTCTAGTGATGGAAGAGAGCTCATATTTGAGGCCTTAAGTGTTGAGGCAATAGGTGGCGCATCTGAAATTAAAGAGGCGGTTTATGAAGAAGTGAAGCAAGCGCCAGTAGCAGTCGATATAGTGAAAATGACTAGCCAAGGAGAGTTAATAAAAGCTCCACTATATGAGAGATCACTGTTGAAACCAGGGCAATGGATTTCTGGACCAGCAATTATAAAGGAACCCACAGGCACAAATATTATAGAGCCAGGTTGGAGTGCTAAAGTTAACGAATTCCGACACCTCATTTTAGAAAGAAAAGTGCCTATAAATAGAAAAGAGGCGATTGGAACGAAAGCGGATCCAATTATGCTGGAAGTTTTCAATAGCTTATTTATGTCTATAGCTGAGCAAATGGGGGCAACTCTTGCTAACACTGCATATTCTGTAAATATCAAAGAACGGCTCGATTTTTCATGTGCACTGTTCGACCCTAAAGGTGGACTAGTGGCGAACGCCCCTCATGTTCCGGTACATTTAGGAAGTATGTCTGGGTCTATTAAATCAATTATTCGACAAAATCCAAATATGAAACAGGGTGAAGTTTTTGCACTAAATGCGCCATTCAATGGGGGTACTCATTTACCTGACGTTACTGTTATCACTCCAGTTTTTGATGATGATGGAGAGGTTCTGTTTTTTGTAGCATCACGTGGACACCATGCCGATATCGGGGGTAAAACCCCTGGATCAGCGCCTCCTGACAGTCAAACTATTGAAGAAGAAGGTGTATTAATTGATAATTTTAGGCTAGTGGAGAATGGCAATTTCAGAAGGCAAGAAACCAAACAACTTCTTGGTTCTGGAAAATATCCCTGCAGAAACATTGAGGAAAATCTAGCAGATTTAGCTGCTCAAGTTGCTGCAAACGAAACAGGGGTTCGAGAAGTAAACAAGATGATCGAACAGTTTGGCGTTAAAGTTGTACACTCCTATATGCGCTATGTGCAGGACAACGCCGAGGAGTGTGTTAGACAGGTTCTAGCCAGATTGAAAGGCGGAAAGAGCGAATATGAATTGGATAACGGTAAATTCATAAGAGTATCAGTAAGCGTAGATAAAAAAGCAAGAACAGCAAAGATAGATTTTACAGGAACAGCCGCAAAAGATCCACTCAATTACAATGCACCGCTAGCCGTTTGTCATGCTGTAGTACTATATGTTTTTCGCAGCCTCATCGGCAAAGAAATTCCATTAAATGAGGGATGCTTTCGTCCGCTGACAATTATAGCACCTAAGGGGAGTATGATCCATGCTGAATATCCCTCAGCGGTTATTGCCGGAAATACAGAGGTGAGCCAGTTAATGTGCAATGCTCTTTTGCAGGCATTGGGGGTTATGGCCGGCAGTCAGGGAACAATGAATAATTTTGTGTGGGGAAATGATGAGTTGCAAAACTACGAAACAATCTGTGGTGGAAGTGGTGCAGGGTCCAATTTTAATGGATGTTCTGGTGTTCAAACCCATATGACTAACACCAGAAGTACGGATCCCGAAATTTTAGAGTTTCGTTTTCCTGTGAGAGTTGAGGAAATGTCAATAAGGGTTGGGTCCGGTGGTAATGGAAAATTTACTGGTGGTGATGGGATAACTCGGCGTTTGCGCTTTCTTGAGCAAATGACGGTAACAACTTTGTGTTCCCATAGGCGGGTGCCTCCAAAGGGTCTAAATGGAGGCGAAAATGGCGAGGCAGGACGCGAATGGATTGAGCGTCAGAATGGAAGTATCGATAGGCACAATGGAAATGATGAAAACGAATTATATCCTGGTGATGTATTTGTAATGCAGACACCTTCTGGAGGTGGGTTTGGCACTAAAAACTAAAGTTTATAATCTTGAGACAGAAAGATAATTAGGCAATTATTACATCATCAATCGATTTTGGATGGGCCGTAAGAGGTTCCCACCCGGTTTCGGTCATAATTACGCTATCTCCGACTTGAGCTCTAAAAGTTTCTCCTGAAACAGACCCGTCCACTGCAAAAACCATTCCTGGTTCCAGAATGGTTTTATCTCCAGTGACCAATTGAGGTTTTTCCAAAAAGCTGAAGCCTGTAGCGCGGCCACAACGAAAAGGATAATTAAAACCGGCATCTTGAATTACTGTTGCATAAGCGGCGTGTACGCTTTCTGCTGTCACACCCGGTTTAAGGACGTCCAAGGCCGCTTTCTGACTTGCTATGGCAACTTCATAAATTTTGATTTGAGATTTATCAGCAATTCTATCAATCCAAAAAGTTCTATCGAACCCAAGTTTAAATTTGTGAAAATTTGTCATACCACAGAAACAAAGAAATACCGGCTCACCGGTTTGCATTATTCGCGTGCTGGCTCTGTGGTGAGTTTTAGTGATAGCGTCCCCCGATGCCATGATTTGTAAAAAATGAGTATTGGGTGACATAAATTTGTCTTCATATTCACTTTCTAAAATATCAGCTGCTTTTCTGGTACCAGCATTCGATGTGGCTATCGCAACTTGGTATTCCGCAACACCGTGGCTTATAGCTTCACGACCAGCTGCCATCATTGCGGTTGCAACTTGACCTGCATCACGTGCAATTTTCAGTTCTTCTTCTGATTTTATCATTCGCATGGTACTTAGAATTGGAGTTGCGGATGTAATTCTGTCGTATGACACCTCTACATCTATATATCTCCTAACGATCGGAGGCATCTGATCTGGCTCAATAGCTATACGCTTGGATCTTTTTAAAACTTTTGGAAGTTCTTCTCTCCACTCATCTCCCATACCGTCATTCCACGCTGATATTCGATCTACGCAAGCAGTTTCCTCAGCTGTATTGAGATCTATCGTAGGAGTTATAAGCAGAGTGCCATAGTCTATTGAAATAACCAGTAAGGTTGGCCGTCCAAATTCCATATGAAGATAGTCATAATAGCCGCACAAGTAGTAAACGTTATCTTCATCCGTTATTATTGCTGTATCTATATCATTTTCTTGAAGCTTATTTTTTAATTTGGATAGTCGGCTTTCAAAAACTGTCATACCGAATTTGATCCTTCTGTAGAAAGGCGGTTTTTTGCAAGATTGGCCCAAAAATCTGCACCAATTGGTAAAAGATCATCATTAAAATCATAATCGCTGGAATGGAGCGGTTTATTGTTTGCTCCATCTATCCCATTTCCAAAAAGGAAAAAACAACCGGGTACGGCATTACTGAAATGGGCAAAGTCCTCTGAAAAACTCATAGGTTTACAGTCAGTGACTTTAAGGCCACTTTTTTTTGCAGTTTTTAAAACTGCTTCGGTGGGTTTGATATGATTATTTGTTTCTATGAATTCAGTTTCAAAAGACACTTCAATTTCAATGTCATGTGCAGATGCTATACCACTAGTAATTTGGTGCAAGAAAAGTTCTATCTTTTTTCGATCATCGGGTCGCCTTGTTCTTACATCACCCTTCAGAATAGTTTCACCAGGCAGAACATTTCTCTGCCCATTAGAAATAAATTCAGTTATTGAAACAACTGCGCCTGATCCAGAAGCAATTCTTCTAGAGATAATAGTCTGGAGAGCTTGGACAACCTCGGTTCCAATAGTAATAGCGTCTCGACCTAATTGCGGCATTGAGGAGTGTCCCCCCATACCCTTAATTTTTATTTCAAAGAGGCTTTCAGAAGAACAAATTACTCCAGATCGTGTTAATAGTTCTCCAGTTGGAACTCCTGGAAGGTTATGCATGCCATAAATTTCTTGCATGGGAAAATTTTCTAATAAACCCTCATCCATCATGGCTTTAGCGCCTAAACCAAGCTCTTCATTGGGTTGAAAAATAAAAACTATAGTTCCACTGAAATTTGCATTTTTAGAGAGTTTATGCGCAGCCCCCAAAAGCATAGTCATATGACCATCATGTCCACAAGCATGCATAACACCTGTATTATTCGATACGTAATCGTGAGTGTTTGTCTCCCGAATGGGTAGAGCATCCATGTCGGCCCTTAGCCCGATGACTTTATTTCCTTCACCTGAGCGAAGGACGCCAACTATTCCTGCACCAGAATGAACGTCTAATCCCAGTTCTTTTAAATAACCAATTATTTTGTCTTTGGTTCTTTTTTCTTTGAAACCAAGTTCTGGGAATCTGTGAAAGTCACGCCGAATTTCTACTAAATTTTCGGATTTCAAATTCATTGAAGCTATCTAAGAAGATTTACTGCGCTACTGGCATGAAATATCTGCGAGGAAACTTATAAGACCTCGCAGACTTCCTGGTATATTATCCAGCGTCGCCCCAAATACCGTGAAATTCATACGCGATTGCTTTTGTATCGCCAACAACCCATGCGTCATGCCCAGGGTCGATTGAATATGCATCTCCTGCAGTGTAGGTGATTTCTGAGCCATCATCATGGCGGCAGGTTATTGTTCCTTCTACTATGACTCCCAGATGCTTGGCCTGGCAACTTTCAGTGCCCACTAGTGGCTTTATGTCTTTAGACCATACCCATCCTGGTTGCGCTGCAATTTTCATAACTCTATTACCGCCCACGTTTACAATTTCTACTTTAGCGTTGTTGGGTTCCATTACTTCAGCCGCTTCTGTTGCAAAGGTCTTTTTTTCAACTGATGACATATTTCTTTCTCCTTATATACTTACCAAATCTTCGCATAAAAAATAAAGTTTCCAAAACTTTATTTTTCTAAAACTAACATCGTATTTGGAAAGTAAGTGAAATATGCCTGCAAAATAAAATATAAAATTTATCTTACTATCTGAAATTAGTTTTATTTTTTTATGCTTACTATAATTTAAAGTGATATTTTACAATTGAGAGTATTGGATATGAAACTCAAACTGCACCATATAAACTTGTGTACCTCCAATGTGAAAGATATGGACAAATTCTATCGAGAAGTTTTGTGTCTGGGTGATGATGAACCTAGTAAACTACCACCAATCAATCAAAACCGTGGATTAGTGGGCGATGTTTCATTTGTTACTGATGGTGATGTCCAGATGCACCTCACAAAAAAAGATATTCTGAATTCTTTTCGTTCGGGCCAGACAGTGAACCCTTTGGAACGTGGACATATAGCCTATAGAACTGATGATATTGAAGCCTTTAAAGTTCATCTTGATGATTTGGGTGTTCCATATTCGGACTGGGGAAGTGATGCCGTAAAAGGGTGGCATCAGGTTTTCTTTTATGATCCTGAGGGAAATGTTATTGAGGTTCACCAAATAGTAAACAATTAAATTAATCCAAAGTTACCAGCTATTCTTGATTTTTTAAAAGTAGCGAGTTCGGCAATGTTGGTGGAACATCTGATTAAGACTGGAGAAAACCCGACCCCGCTACACGTATAGAATTTCGGAAAACATCTATTGATACAACGATTCTAGTTTAAATTATGATTGACTTTTTATAGGTGACTAAAATTTGAGCGCTGAAACTTAATTTGAAGCCAGTATAGAAAGTTTTATCCTTCTAATCCTAATTTTCAAACCTCACTAAGATTTAGTGTACTAACTGTTTCGACTCATAGACAAACTTTGCATCATCAAAAGTTTGTAGAATAGTTTCTATTGCATGGGCTTCATTATACGCAAAAACTAGTTGGTCATCCACTTCTTCATAATGGCCATTAACGTATCCCACCAAATAAGGTTTGAGTTCTTTTTCAAGCATCGTTATCTCCAACAATTATCTTTTATACAGTTAATGGAGTAATTTGGATCAATTTGGGTTTTGAATGGGACGGAATTCAGTAATGAAAATAACCAAAAAAAGCTATTTTTGAATATTTCTTTATACACATGGATGGCAAGTATTTCTGCAAGTGCCACGAAAAAAAGAACTTCAAAAGTTAAACTTAGAACGACCGTGGCATCCCAAGAACATGTTCTGCAATATATGATAAAATTAAATTGGTAGATATAGGTGCTACTTGATAAAGTCGGGTTTCTCTAAACTTCCTTTCGATATCGTATTCGTGAGCAAAACCAAAACCGCCATGGAACTGAATACAAGCATTTGCTGCCTCCCAACTAGCTTTTGCAGCCAGGTATTTTGCCATATTTGCTTCTGCAGCACAGGGTAAATCTGCATCGTAAAGTTGGGATGATCGATATCGCATTAAATCTGCAGCTTCAATTTCGATATAAGCCTCCGTTATTGGAAACTGAACTCCCTGATTTTGACCAATTGGACGCCCAAATACCTCTCGCTGACTGACATAAGAGGTAACTTTGTCGGTAAACCAATAGCCATCCCCTATGCATTCTGCTGCTATTAAAATTCGTTCAGCATTCAATCCTGTTAAAATATATTTAAAACCGTTACCTTCTTCTCCTATCAAGCTTTCTGAAGGTATTTCCAAATTTTCAAAAAATAACTCGTTTGTCTCATGATTTACCATGTTTTTAATTGGACGAACGGTCATACCAGACTTCATTGCAGACTTTATATCCACTAAAAAAATTGACAAACCTTCAGACTTTTTTGTGACTTCTTCTAGAGGAGTGGTTCGCGCTAGAAGGATCATCAGATCTGAGTGTTGAACTCGGCTGATCCACACTTTTTGGCCATTAATAACGTAACGATCGTCCTTTTTAATGGCTTTTGTTTTGATCTTTGTTGTGTCTGTTCCCGTTGTGGGTTCTGTTACTCCCATAGACTGGAGCCGTAATTCACCACTCGCAATTTTTGGTAGATATTTTTCGCGTTGCTCATTAGAGCCAAAGCGAACGAGAGTACTCATATTATACATTTGACCGTGGCAGGCACCTGAGTTCCCTCCGGCTCGATTAATTTCCTCCATTATTACTGTTGCTTCAGTAAGGCTGAGGCCGGAACCTCCGTAATCTTCAGGAATTAATGCGGACATCCAACCTTCTTTTGTAAGAGCATCGACAAAATCTTCTGGATAACCTTTTTCGGCATCAATTTTTCGATGATATTCTGGAGGGAACTGATCACATAAGGCTCTTACACCCTGTCTAATTTCTAGATATTTATCTTTAAAATTTTCCAATGTGATGCCAATTTAGTTGCTTGCCAATTTAATAAATACTTTGACCTATAAAATAAACAATACCAACTCCAGCGCCCATAATTAATGAAATTAAAATAAAGCTGATAGCTAAGCCTTTTAAATTACCTTTTTCTTCAGACATTTTTTCTAAACCCTTTCAAAAATTTGATTAAACAATATTAGACCTCTTAAAAAGGTCGATAGTTTAGCTTTATATCGCATAGCGCGTTGTAGCACCAACGGCGGGCATTGAGTTATTTAACCATTACATTCTTCATTTGATCTATTATCATATGTTTAAGTCTTTTAACTTTTTTCCTCAATAAAACTTTTCGTATCAAAAAAAGGTAAGCTTATAATTTGAAGAAATTGCCTGACCAGCTGAGGATTCAGGGAAATTTGATTTTTTTTATTAAAGAATAAATGAACGTTTTTATTTTCAAAATATTTCTGCTATATATATCCTACCAATAGTAAAAAGAAGTCATTATGTTAAAGGTTTTTAGCTGGCTCCGAAAGGAAGTCCAGTATCAGCGACTGGCTTACGGTAACTTTTATAGCTGGTACATAAAAAAAGATTACAGAAAATAAAAATAAGGGCGGTGGGTGAACCGCCCTTATTTATTTCTGTGTCACCTGAGCCAGAATCCGGTTTTTACAAAGTTGCTGAGATCAAAACTCATTTTGCAAACTTGAAATTATGTGATATTAATAAATCAAACTGGCGTAGACCGGAATAAAAGGCAGGAAACAGGAATGAAGAAATCTCCGAGGTGGCGTATCGCCATAGCTCTAAGCGCTCTTTCAATTATATTTGTATCAGCGGCTTTAGCCGGGTAGTTTAGACGTTTAAATACAACTACTATGTGGTTAACGTATTGGGTTTTTGTAAAATAAAATTCAATTAGGTATTACTATTGTATAAATTACTTTGCTTAAATTTTAATACAGCAGTGTGAAAATATGGAAAACAGTGATAGAGACATTTTAAGACAGTTGTTCAAAGCAGCAGTAGACGCTGCAGATCCAAAAATAACTTTAAAGTCAAATTTACCCACACCGCCAAAAGGGAGAACTATTGTTATAGGTTGTGGAAAAGGGGTGGCCCAAATGGCTTCTGCTTTAGAGCAATCTTGGGAAGGTGATTTGAGCGGAGTTGTAGTCACTCGTTATGGTTTTTCGGATAATTGTAAAAAAATAAAGGTTTTGGAAGCTGCTCACCCGGTCCCTGATGAAAATGGATTGACGGCTACTAAATGCATTTTTGATTCATTAGAGGGATTGACCGCCGATGATCTTGTAATAGCGCTAATATGTGGTGGGGGATCAGCATTATTACCATCTCCACCGCCCGATTTTAAATTATCAGATGAGCAAGAGCTAAATAAAGTATTACTGAATTCTGGTGCTCCAATCGGCGTGATGAACGCCATAAGAAAGCATTTTTCTCAAGTTAAAGGTGGTCAGTTGGCGCTTGCTGCGTATCCAGCGCCAGTGATAACTTTAGTTGTTTCTGATGTTCCTGGTGATGACCCCGCTCAAGTCGCATCTGGGCCGACAATAGCCGACCGGGTTTCAATACAGGATGCGATTTCATTCATTAATGGTTATAAAATTGGCATACCTAAAAATATCAAAGATTATTTTGAAAAAGAAGATATGAATATTCCCTCGATCAATGACCAAAGATTTTCCAAAAATGAGGTCAAAGTTATTGCATCTTCTAAAATTTCTCTATTAGCAGCCGCAAAAAAAGCGGAAGAATTAGGTTTTGAATCATATATCTTATCAGATGCGATTGAGGGAAGGGCTTCGGATATCGGAATAATGCATGCTGCGTTAGCAAAGTTTAGTAAAGATGAAAATACAATCTTTCGAAGTCCCGCAGTTATATTATCAGGTGGCGAGACGACTGTAGAAATACTTGGTAAGTCAGGCCGCGGTGGAAGAAATACCGAATTTTTGCTGTCCTTTGCATTATCTATTGAAAATGAACCAAATATAACTGCTTTAGCCGCTGATACTGATGGTATAGATGGCTCAGAAAGCAATGCTGGTGCTTTTTGTGATGGGAATACCGCGCTAAAGATGCGTGAAAAAGGATTTAATCCTAGAATGCATCTTATACAGCACGATGCTTGGACTGCATTTAACGCCGTTGACGAACTTTTTAGTCCTGGACCAACAGGAACAAATGTAAATGACTTTAGGGCTATCTTATTGAGTTAATGGTTAGAGGTGGTAATAAACTTTTCAATATTATTTTTCCACATCTTACTTATTGTTCAGCGTTGCTCATCATGTCGTGTTGTGTCAAAAGGCTAGAACTACGTGAATAGAGGATAACGAAGTGACTGATTATAAAACGCGTCGCAAAATCATGGTGGATACTCAAATCCGACCAGCTGATGTTACCAAATTTCCAATCATCGACGCTTTTCTTTTTGTTCCTCGAGAGAAGTTTGTGCCCGATGGTAAGCGAGAGGCTGCCTACATCGGTGAAAATTTCCAAATAGGGCAAAGCCGCGTTATTCTTGAGCCTAGGACTTTAGCTAAACTTCTTGACGCGCTTGACGTAAATAATGATGAATTGGTTTTGGATATTGGGACGGGTTTAGGTTATTCGTCAGCAGTCATTAGTCTAGTTGCGGAATTTGTCATAGCGGTGGAAGACGATAGCAGTTTGGCAAGTGAAGCTGAAGAAATTTTGTCTGAAATTGGAGCGGATAACGTAGTCGTCGAAATTAATAAACTCGAAGAGGGTGCACCTGAGCATGGGCCCTATGATGTTATTATTATACAAGGTGGTGTTGAGGAAATTCCAGGTTCGATATTAAAACAACTTAAAAATGGTGGGAGAGTAGGTGCTATTTTTATAGAGAAGGGTCTTGGCACGGCTAAAATTGGATTTAAATTAAACGACAAAATCAATTGGCGATATTCTTTCAATGCAGCTGCTCCCGTTCTTCCAGGATTTTTTAAACAAAAAGACTTTGCCCTATAGTAAAGTCTAATAAGATAAACGGATAAACTCCCTGATTCTAGGAAAATTGATGAACTTTAGAATTTTAATTTTGATTTTTGTGTTAATAAGTAACTTCTCGTTCGCTGCTAACGCGCAAGATACACTTACAGGCGCTATGGTGAGTGCTTATAATACCAGCGGTCTGTTAGAGCAAAATAGGGCGGTGTTAAGAGCGGCAGATGAAGATGTGGCGACTGCAGCATCTCAGTTGGCTCCTGTAGTTTCATGGGCATCTTCGGCTTCACATAGCGGTAGTGATTCCAGTTCTTTTGATACTTCAGCGAGCATCTCACTTGAAGCAGACTATACTTTATATGACGGTGGGAAAAGCAGTCTAGGTTTAGAGGCAGCAAAGTTTTCAGTTCTTGCTACTCGGTCTAAGTTGGTTAGCATAGAGCAAAATGTCCTTTTTGAGGCTGTTACAGCTTACTTAGGACTTATTCGCGAAACTGAGAATGTCTCGCTGCGAGAGAATAATTTGTCTGTTATACGTGAAGAATTAAGAGCAGCAAACGACAGATTTGAAGTTGGTGAGATTACCAAAACTGATGTTGCCTTGGCAGAGGCTCGACTGGCAGCTTCAAATTCAGCGTTAGCTGTGGCTAAAGGCTCTTATGAAAAAGCTGTAGCGAGCTACGTGTCTGCAATCGGAGAAAAACCGGGTTCTCTGGAATACCCAAACTTCTTTCCAGAAGTGCCAATTTCTTTAGAAAGCGCAATTGCCATTGCGCTTACAGAACATCCATCGATCGACGAATTAAAGAATTTAATTAAAGTATCTGAAATTAATTCTAAAATAGCTGACTTATCTACAGGTTTTACTATTTCATTGGGAAGTTCGGTATCACTTGATGAAGAAGGTGAAACTAGTGGAAGCCTTAGCGTTTCAGCAAGTGGTCCGATCTTTTCAGGGGGTAAATTATATTCGTCATCGCGAAAGAAAATTGCTTTAAAACAGCAGACCTTGGCGAGACTTTATTCATCAAAAATCTCAATTGAGCAAAACGTCACAAATGCCTTTTCATCACTAAAAGTAGCTCAAGCAGCCAAATCGGCTGCTGAAGAGCAAATAAGAGCATCTGAGGTGGCTCTAACAGGAGTGAAAGAAGAAGCAATTCTTGGGTCACGAACAACATTGGACGTATTGAATGCGGAAAAAGATCTTCTGGATGCCCGCATGCAACTTATTTCAGCCAAGGTTGACGAAAACCTTTCTCTGTATCGATTATTGCTACAAATAGGTCGTTTGACCTCAGACTATTTAAGTTTGCCTGTTAGACAATATGACGTCAAAAAATACTACGATCTTGTCAAAAACTCACCGGCTTCCAAGACGAAAAGCGGTCGGGAGTTAGATACTATTTTAAAGTCTTTAGTTCAGGATTAAGAAACTTTAAGAGATATTTAAGCAGCTTCTGCTTCCATAGCAGCGTTTCTACGCTCGCTTTCCTCGCGTGATAGCGCTACGGATGTTCTGATGCCTTTTTCAACAAACTCCATCAAACCCTCAACTACTCGCTCATTTGGATCAATGCCGGCACAAGATAAAACTTCTCGACCATCTCTTGACCTTGCCCATCGAGCTATTTGTTCAGGTCCATTGCCATATTTCCGGTCATCTGCGATGGCATCATCCAAAGCCGCCAATACGACTGCAGCAAAAAGCTTTCTAGCGCGGTTTCCCTGCTCTGAATTAAAAGCTGTTGCGTCAACGAAATCTTTCATCTCGCCGCTCCTTAATTAGAATCCTTGTTGGTGTTGGGGCGCTTATGGACCAAAAAAACTGATTCGGGTAGCTTTATTTTGCATATCTGATATGCAATTTTTGCATACCTTACCAAATAAGTCTTCAACAAGTCATATTGCCACAACAAACTGAAATAGATATAGGGTGCACGTATTAAAGGTCAACTCGAATTGAAAGCTAACTGTAATGCCTAAAATTAATGGCAATGAAATTAAATCTGGAAATGTATTGGAGCACGATGGTGCATTGTGGGCAGCTGTTAAGGTTGAGCATGTAAAACCGGGGAAAGGAGGGGCGTTTGCGCAGGTTGAACTTAAAAAACCTTAGAACAGGCTCTAAACTAAATGAAAGATTTAGAAGTGCTGATAAAGTAGAGCGGGTACGGCTAGAACAAAAAGATCAGCAATTTTTATATGAATCTGATGGCATGCTTGTTTTTATGGATGTTGAAACTTTCGAACAGGTAGAGTTACCCTCGGACTTATTAGGTAGCAGGAGACCATTTTTACAAGACGGAATGACGATAGCTGTTGAATTCTATGACGAGGAGGCGATAAATGCCACATTGCCTCAAAAAGTAACTTGTATTGTTATTGAGACAGAACCAGTGGTAAAGGGTCAAACTGCAGCAAATAGCTTTAAGCCAGCGATATTGGATAACGGGATGAAAGTCATGGTACCGCCCTTTATCGACCAAGAAGAAAAAATTAATGTCAATACTGAGACGCTTGAATATTCTGAGCGTGCCTAATTAATCCTTAAAATTATTTTTTTGATAAGTAACTTCTACTTCCCCAGCCATCATTTTTTGTGAGGCAAATTCGAACCTTAAGTACGCTAAAGCCTGATTTTTTGTGGAGGAAAATACTTTCCCAACAATTTTTTTGTGTGCATTTATTGGTGTATCAAAGGCCACACTTCCTTTGGTCCCCACGAGTGCTAACCCTTTCCTGAGCTTTGATTTATGTTTCATTCGGGCTGTGACTTCTTGGCCTACATAGCAACCTTTCTTAAAATCAACACCATTCAAATTTTCAAAGCCATATTCCAGTATATAACTATCGCTTGATAATTCTTTACCAAATTCAGGAACTAAATTTTCAATGCGTATTTTTTCCCAATCTATATTTTTTTCGCTAAGATCTTCATTGCTGTAACAGCGCCATCCCATTTTTGGATGCCGTGGATCCTCTAAACCTTTCTGAGGTTTATTTTTAATGCCCGAACTTACTTTTAAATCAGTTTTATCGATACTTATTTCTGCTCGTAACTTGTATAAACTTAAAAGTTTTAAGAGAGTGTCACTAACTTTAGAATTAACATCGATTAAAACATCTTGGCCTGCGTCAACTAAAAAAAAGTCTGTGACAAGTTTACCTTGAGGCGTTAACAGTGCTGAGTAGATAATGTTGTTATTTAGCTTAGTTACATCATTTGTTACTAAATTCTGTAAAAAAGATTTGGCATCAGGGCCACTGACGCATAAAACAGTTCTATCACGCATTTTATATCCTATTAATCAGTAAATGAACTTTCATAATTAGCAAATGTCAACAAGAACTGAGCGATGCCAGCCCCAATTTCTATCATTATTCCAACCCTCAACTCTGAAACTGACTTATATGAAACTCTTGGGTCTCTCTTTGAAGGGATAGAAAATGAGTTAATAAGAGAATTGATAATCTCTGATGGCGGTTCAACCGATAAAACAAAATCCATCGCTCATGAGGTAGGGGCTGTTCTCATCGAGGGTTCCTGTGGCAGAGGTTTGCAGATTAGTAAGGGTGTAGACAAATCTCGAAGTGATTGGATTTTAATTCTCCATGCTGACACAAGCTTATCATTAGACTGGTCTGTAAACCTTCTGCAAAAAATTGATAGGAATTTTGCGTATCATTTTAAATTAAAATTTAAATCAAAATCGCTGTTTGCTCGTATTTTGGAATATTGGGTTCAAATAAGATCAAAGTTCTTGGGTTTGCCCTATGGAGATCAAGGCCTTCTAATTCATCGTGATCTTCTCAATACTTTAGGAGGATTTCCTAAAATCCCACTCATGGAGGATATTGCTTTAGCTAGAAAATTAAAAAGTAAAACCAAATTACTGGATATACTGGCTTATACGAGTGCAGAAAAATACCATAAGAATGGGTGGTTTCGCCAGAGTGTGTTAAACTTTTTTTTATTAATTCAATATCTTTTGGGTAAAGATCCACATCAATTATTTAAAGTTTATTATAAGAATTAATCTGAAAAAATTTTACCATTTTTAAGTTTAATACGCCTCTTCATTTTTTTTGCCAGATTCTCATTATGTGTTGCTATCAAAGCTGCCATTCCAGAAATCTCTACAAGTGATAAAAGTGCTTCAAATACTGTGTCTGAGGTTTTCTCATCCAGATTACCAGTTGGCTCATCGGCTAGTAAAATTTTTGGTTCATTGGCTACAGCTCTACAAAATGCTACCCGTTGCTGCTCTCCACCTGAAAGTTGAGAAGGCCTATGATTAGCTCTATTTTTTAAATCTACCAATCTCAACAGCTCGGTAGCTCTTTCCGATGCCTGCTGAGGATTTTTGCCATTAATTAACTGAGGCAAAACAACATTTTCTAGTGCTGAGAATTCTGGCAATAAGTGATGAAACTGGTAAACAAACCCTATTTCACGGCGCCTAATTAGCGTCCTTGTCATATCTGACGCTTTTTGCATATCTTGGCCTAAAAAATTAATCGTCCCCTGATCACAGGTATCAAGTAAACCACAAATATGAAGAAGCGTAGACTTTCCTGCACCGGATGGTGCAGTCAGTCCAACTAGGTCTCCAGCAGCAATACTCAAATCGATTGAACTCAAAATTGTTAATTTTTCTGATCCACTGGTTTGGTAGCTTTTGCTGATTTTGTTCAGTGATAAAATAAAATCACTCATATCTTAGCGCCTCAATTGGGTCCAATCGTGCAGCACGCCTAGCAGGGAAATAGGTTATAGAAAAAGTTAGGCCAATTGATAGTAAAACTGCAGTTATTACATCTTCCCAGCGCAATTGTGCTGGAATGGAATAAATGCCGCGAATAGTTGGATCCCAAACGTCACCACCAGATATTACGTTTATGAACGAAAATATTGTGTCGACATATACAGCAAATGCACACCCCATAAGAGTCCCGAAAAAAGTGCCTAGAATTCCAGTTATTGCACCGCATAGGAAAAAAATTCTGAGTACTGATTTCTCGGAAAGACCGATTGTTCGTAAAATAGCAATATCGCGACTTTTGTTTTTTACGAGCATAATAAGCCCAGAAATTATATTCATTGTTGCAATCAAAACCAAAATCGACATGATTACAAACATTACGTTGTCTTCTATTTCTAAAGCACGAAGATAATTTCCGGATGCATCTTTCCAAGTCCAAAAAAGAAATTTGTCATCTGTTGCACTAGACAATTCCTCGACTATCTTTTCAATTTGGTCGGGTTGATTCACAAGAACTTCAATTTCGTCTGCTAGATTATCTCTGTCAAAATATTCTTGGGCAATTCTGAACGGCATGTATATTCTGATTTTATCCATATCGTGACGTCCAGCAGAAAAAATATATTGAACCTCAAATGTTTTAACTCTGGGACTGTCTCCAAAAGCTGTTTTTACTCCGGTTGGTGAAATTAACTTAATTTCATCTCCAACTGAAACACTTAGAGCTTGAGCCACACCAGATCCTATGGCCAGCCCTTTTTTAAAATTATTAATGTCACCAATTGATGTTTTGGGGTCAGAGACACGTCTGATAGAGAGAATATTTTCAGGCGAAATTCCAAAAACGTCGACGCCAGTTGTAGTTGCGTTTGCGCTTGCGATTATTTGCCCTCGTATAAGTGGAGCGGCTCTACTAACACTTTTTAGGGACGAGATTATAGAATTTGCACTCTCATAATCTTTAAACCCCCTATAAACGTTACCATTAGAATCCTTGGTGGGCTGCTTGTAAACGGTGACGTGGGCGTTAGCACCAAGAATGGTATCCACGAGTTCAGCTCGAAAACCAGATCTGACAGAGAGTGTTGCTATTAAAGCGAAGACTGATAGAGAAATTCCAACAACGCTAATCCAAGTCATGGTGCTGACACCACCTTCAGTGCGCTTAGATCGTAGATACCGCCAAGCAATCAAAAATTCATAATTGGAAAATAAATAGATTTTCTTTGACAAAAAGTTGCTCCAATATTTCTCTCAAATCATTTGTAACCTGATAAAAGTTTTTAGATCAAATAGATATCAGTTAAATATTACTTGATATTTATGTTATACTTGATCTACGTGAATGTCATGACTTATCCACGATATACGTCCCTTGTTGATGATCTTCCATCTACTGTTCCTTTCGTTGGACCTGAAAGCCAAGAGAGAGAAAAAAAACTTCTGTTTGAAGCTCGGTTGGGCGCAAACGAGAATATGTTTGGGCCTTCTCCAAAAGCTTTATACGCCTTAAAAAAATATTCACATGAGCAGTGGATGTATGGTGATCCAACTAGCTTTGATTTACGATGCGCATTGGCTAAAAAGCATAACATATCCACTAAAAATATTGTCGTAGGCGAAGGAATAGATGGGCTACTTGGCTACGTAGTTCGACTTCTTATTTCTGAGGGAGATCAAGTAGTTACTTCAAATGGAGCATATCCTACGTTTAATTATCATGTTAGCGGTTTTGGAGGAAATCTTCATAAAGTACCTTATCTTGCTGACTGTGAAGATATTGTCTCACTGATTAAAAAAGCCCACTCGGTTGATGCTAAACTGATTTATTTTGCAAATCCTGATAACCCTATGGGCACGCATGTGCCTGGCGACATGATTGTCGAAGCGCTTAAAGATTTGCCTGAGGGATGCTTATTTATCTTAGATGAAGCGTACTCTGAATTTGCACCAGCTGCATCACTTCCTGATTTAGCAATTACAGATACTAGAGTGGTAAGATTGCGGACATTTTCGAAGGCATATGGAATGGCTGGCGCACGCGTCGGTTATGCAATGGCAGAAGAAAACCTAATAAAATCCTTCGAAAAAGTAAGAAATCATTTTGGAATGAATAGATTAGCCCAAAAAGCAGCTTTTGAGGCTTTATCTGATAATCAATGGCTTTTGGAAATGGTAAAAAAAGTCGAAAATGGACGTCAGAGAATATACAAAATAGCCGCCAGCAATAATCTAAAATCCATCACGTCTTCGACTAATTTCGTTGCTATAGATTGTGGCAAGGATGGAAATTTTGCACGAAAAGTATTAACGGAATTAATTTCATTAGGCATATTTGTAAGGATGCCTTTTGTTTCTCCGCAGGATAGATGTATCAGAATAAGTGTTGGGAAAAAAAGGGATCTCGATAAGTTTGAAACGGCCTTACCAATAGCTTTAGAGCGAGCTTCTAAATAGAGCTCAAAATTTCACTGGCCGCTTCTAAAGCACCATTCCCGTGATTGTAGCCAATAGCCCTGAAACCAGTTTCCACGGTGCCCAATAATGCCATTATCATTTGGGTATTAACGTGACCCATGTGGCCAAAACGAACGTAACCATCGCCGTGCGGGTCCTCAGGCTCTGACATCCCCAAGCCAATACCTATAGTAAGGCCGGATTTAGTTTGCAGCCACTGTCTCAACCTTGTTCCATTTTTTCCTCCTAAACGGATGGACGTAACAGCATGACTGCGCTCAGACGGTTTTTTTATATTCATCGAAATATCTCCCGCTGAAGACCATCTGTCTATTGCAGCCCAAATGGCTCGACTAAGGGTTTCATGGCGTTTCCAGGTCTTTTCAATCTCTTCTTGTTTGATCATATCTAGTGCTGTTCTGAGACCAAAAATATGGTGGGTTGGGGCCGTTCCACAAAAATATTCGTAATAAAGCTTAGGATTAACTCTGGGTTCCCAATCCCAGTAAGAACTTACATTTGTCAAACTTTTTTGTCGTTCTTTCGCTCTATTATTGAAAAAGACAAAACCTATGCCTGGAGGAACCATAAGACCTTTCTGACAGGCGGCAACCATAATATCGACGCCCCAGGCGTCCATTTCAAATCGATCGCAGGCAAGTGATGCAATACAGTCAACTGCCAGTAAGGCCGGGCACTCGATTTCATCTAATTTTTTTCTAATACTTGCGATATCATTCTTTACAGAAGTTGAGGTATCAACGTGTGTCATCAGAATGGCTTTATA
>CACGIS010000011.1 GCA_902573175.1 Paracoccaceae bacterium
AGAAGAAAGCCCCTTTGTTAGCTCTAAGTTTTTTCTAGTTGCTGTATCTATAGTCATAAAGGATGAGTTTAGTTCGCGCCTTGGTCTTGATAATAATGGGAGCTTGCCCTTTTGTGTTATTTGTAAATATTCTATGATGGCTCCCATAGATGATAGTTCAGCTCTAGTGAAGGATCCCAAGCCATCGACGGTCTCAACGTTAAAGGTTTTTTTTAAACGTTCTCGCGCAGAACTGCTGTCAAAAGCGGAATTTCCAAGCTCCGTGACACTGATACCAAACTCCTCTGCTATGTTTCGATGCGCTTTCGCTAAGCTTTCAGAAAGCAGTATTTCACTAGGAGAAAGTCTGGTTAACTCCGAGGCTAATCTTTCTGGCTTTATGCTAGAAATGTAAAAAGACCCCGTCGAAATATCTATCCAAGAAACTGATGCTTCTTCGTGTACCAAAGAATAAGCAGCTAGGTAGTTACTTCTCTTAGCGTCTAACAAGTTATCTTCTGTTATGGTTCCAGGGGTGACTAGCCTTACAACCTCTCTTCTAACTACAGCTTTGTAACCCCTTTTTTTTGCTTCTTCTGGGCTTTCCATTTGCTCACAAATTGCAACTCGAAAACCTTTGTTTATTAATGTGTAAATATAGTTTTCTGCAGAATGATGAGGGACCCCACACATCGGTATATCTTCTCCACTATGCTTTCCTCGTTTTGTTAAAGCGATATCTAACGCACTGGATGCAACTTTAGCATCTTCAAAAAATAACTCATAGAAATCGCCCATTCTGTAGAACAATAAAGCCTCAGAATAGTCAGATTTGATTTCCATGTATTGCGACATCATTGGTGTCACGACGGTTCTCCCAAGCTCTAAAATAGTCTAACACTTGTTTCGCTGTGTAAAAGCTGAAAAACTTCGGCCATAAATGTTTGTCAATTCAAGAATGCATCTTTGCCCCAAACCTCTTTGAGGCGCTCATCTCTCCCGCAGGCGGAACGGTATCTTTTGTAAGCATTTTTTTGTTTGATTGGGCCAAATCTAGTCAATACCAGATTCTCGCCCTTGTAATAGTCTTGATGATATTTCTCGGCAGTAAAAAATTTGCTCACTTCTAAAATAGGGGTAACAATCTTTTCACCCAGAATTGCTTCCGCCTCTAGAAGGGCATTTTTTGCAATTAAAATTTGATTTGGTTTGGCAAAAATAGCTGACTTATAGCTATGACCCCGATCACAGAACTGCCCACCAGCATCAGTAGGGTCGATAGAACGAAAGAATTTATATAAAATATTTTTTGTTGTAATTATTTCGGGATCAAAGTGAATAATGACGGCTTCATAGTGTCCTGTGCCACCTTTTACGACCTGCTTGTAGGTCGGGTTTTCTACAAACCCACCAGTGTAACCAGAAATGACCTCACTGACCCCGTTCACTTTTTCAAAATCAGCTTCCACACACCAAAAGCATCCACCTGCCAAGATTATAGAATCTTTTGATTGCGCGCGTAGAGTAAGGTTGCCTAAAAAAGGAGTTATTTGTGTTGTTAATATTAAAAATAAAATAAAGACGGTTTTTAAAATTTTATACATAAAGCTTTCCTGCGATTATTAAATATAGGCTTAGGGTAAAAAAAGCTTTTGCCAACCTAGAAATTCTGAAAGACCAACGAGAAATACTTCTTGGCATAAATTAACTTACCTAATAGCAATATCGAAAAAGGGGTAAAAATGACAAATACCGTTTCCACACACCAGTCAGAGGAAGATATCAGAAATGAAGATATTTTAATCTATTTAAACGGGAAAATATTGCCAAAAAATGAGGCGGTGGTAAGCGTTTATGATAGTGGATTTATGTTGGGAGACGGCGTTTGGGAGGGATTACGGCTATATAATAATAAATGGGCCTTTTGCGGTGAACATATAGATAGGCTGTTTGAGGCAGCATTAGCGATAGATTTAGACATTGGTTTAAGTAAATCAGATGTTATTGACGCTCTTATCAAAACTCAAAACTCCAATGGTATGGTAAACAATGCCCACGCTAGGCTTATGATAACTCGGGGACCTAAAAAAAGACCCTTTCAACATCCAGCATTATCACAAGACGGGCCTACATTTGTTATTATCATGGAGCACTCTGTTCCCAAAATACCAAGGCCCATATCTCTAGCGACAGTGCCTCATTTGAGGGGTTTACCAATGACGCAAGACCCAAAGTTAAACAGCCATTCAAAACTTAACTGCATATTAGCTTGCATAGCAGCAGAGAAAGCTGGTGCGGACGAGGCGCTAATGCTTGATATTAATGGCTTCGTGAACACGACGAACGCCTGCAATTTTTTTATGGTTAAAAAAGATGAAGTCTGGACCAGTACAGGTGACTACTGCATGAACGGAATTACTAGGCAAAAGGTGATAGATATCTGTAGATCAGCCGGTATACCTGTATACGAGAAAAATTTTTCTTTAGTCGATACATACAGTGCGGACGAGGCGTTTCTTACGGGCACTTTTGGGGCGCAAACCCCAGTGGGATCTATTGATGGAAGAAGTATAGGTAAAGGCGAATTAGGTCCAATCACGGAGCGCATTAGAAAGCTTTATAAGCTATTAATTAAAAAAGAGTGTGCATGATTAATTTAGCAGTGTGGTCTGGACCGAGAAATATTTCGACAGCTTTAATGTATTCATTTGGTAATCGAGATGATTTTGAAATAATCGATGAACCATTTTATGCAAATTATCTGATTGACACAGGTTTAGATCACCCAATGCGAGAAGAAATTATATTATCGCAATCAGAAAACGTCACAGGCGTGATAGATAATTTAACAAAAGACAGATCAATTGTTGGCAAAAATTTATACCAAAAGCATATGACTCACCATATGGTCTTTTCAGTTCCACGAGGTTGGTTTGACCAAGTAAAACACGTTTTTTTACTTAGACATCCGGCAAGAGTAATTTCAAGCTTTGCAAAAAAATACAATAAGATCAGTGAGCAAGATATCGGTTACAAAAAACAAGTAGAGTTGTTTTTGGAAATTAAAAAACGTGGCTTGGACCCCATTGTTGTTAACTCTGAAGACATCAGAAAGAAACCTGAGGAGACACTTACTAAACTATGTAACAGAGTTAATTTAGACTTTCAAAAGTCTATGTTATCTTGGCCAAAGGGTGGGCATAGAAAAGACGGTGTTTGGGCTTCACATTGGTACGGGTCAGCACATAAATCGACCGGGTTTTCTGGTCCAGAAGATAACCTACCAAATTTGCAAGGAAGAAACGCAAATCTAGCTGAGGCTTCTATGCCTCTTTATAGCTCTTTATTAAAGTTTGCTATCTAACAAAGAATGAAATCTGTTTTTTCAACAACTGAACCACCTCTAATCAAAGTTACCGGGAGAAACTATGGGTATCCAGTACGAAGAATTTTCTGTGTTGGTAGAAATTATGTTGAGCATGTTCTTGAGCTTGGGAATGAGTTAGAAAAAAAACAGTCGTTTTATTTTACTAAATCATTATTTTCATTATTGGGTTCAGAAAAAAACCTTACCTACCCCCCTATGACAAACGATCTGCATCATGAGGTTGAATTGGTTGTTGCTATCGCAAAACCACTTCAAAAAGCAAACAGGGAAGATCTAAAGGGTTCTATATTTGGTTATGCTTGTGGACTAGACATGACCAGGCGTGATTTACAAAGTATAGCAAAAAAACAAGGTAAACCTTGGGATATGTCAAAAGACTTTGACGGTTCTGCTATAATAGGGGAAATCACAGAGTTTGAAAAAGCTCCTCAAATAAGAAAAGCGAACCTAAAGTTGTTTTTGAATAATAAACTTCAGCAGCATGGACGAATAGCAGACATGATCTACTCCGTTGATGAAATACTTTTAGATTTATCAAAATACACGCAATTAATTCCTGGAGATGTAGTAATGACTGGCACACCAGCAGGCGTTAGTGCTGTGAAACCAGGTGATTTGCTGGTTGCGCAAATAGATGGCTTAAAAGAATTAAAAGTAACAATAACGGAATAATAATCTAACCTGAAAGGCCGAGTAAATTTCTGGCTTCTTGTGAGGTCGCAACTGGTCTATTGTACAGTTCACATAACTCGACAGCCCTTTTAACAAGTGCTGCATTAGATGGTGCCAGAGTTTCTTTATCAAGCCGAACATTATCCTCCAGGCCAACTCTTGTATGGCCACCGGCTTTAATAGACCATTCGTTAACTAGGATTTGGTTTGCACCTATTCCTGCCCCACACCATTCTGATTTAGGTGCACGTTTCTGCATTAACTCAACATAAAATTTGAATATAGTTTCATCTGCTGGCATAGCATTTTTTACACCCATCACGAATTGAACATACAAATCCCCATAAAGAAGTCCTTTAGAGTGCATATCGATAGCATTAATTATATGTGAAAGATCGAAAGCCTCTACTTCAGGCATAACTTTGTGAATACGCATTTGCTCCGCTAACCAAAGAATTAGTTCTGGTGAGTTTTCATAAACTCGTGTTGGGAAATTGTTAGAACCCACTGACAAAGATGCCATATCTGGTTTTAATGGTAGCATCCCTCCCCGCTCTTTTCCCGAACCAGATCTTCCCCCTGTTGAAAACTGAATAATCATATCTGGGCAGTGCTTTGAAATACCTTCCTTCAGTAAAGCAAATTTTTCTGGATCAGATGTTGGGGTTTCATCTTCATTTCTGACATGAGCGTGGCATATTGTTGCCCCAGCTTCGAAAGATTCATGTGTGCTTTCTATCTGCTCAGATATCGAAATTGGCACATTAGGGTTGTCTTTCTTTGTTGGAAGAGATCCAGTGATCGCAACACAAATAATACATGGTTTGCTCATTAAGCTTTCTCTACTTTCTATAATGATTTATTTCTATTGCTGGGCCACTAAACCATTTTACATAAATTCGAGCAAGGTCGGTATGTATGTTAAATAAAAAGAACCTTTCAATTTTAACAGTGATTTTAGCGGCAACTTTGTGGGGTACAACGGGAACCGTTCAAGCGCTCATTCCTGATTATAAAGAGCCTTTGGTTGTGGGTGCTATACGTCTCTATTTAGCAGCAATTTATTTATTTTTAATATCGATTTTGTTTGATAAAAACCTACTTTCTGCCATTTTTAAGTCCCCTGTTTTAATAGCCTTTTCTGGCCTATTTATGATGTTATATAACATGACTTTTTTTGCGGCTGTTTTGATTTCTGGTGTGGGCGTAGGAACAGCGATTACTATTGGCAGTGCGCCTATTTGGGCAATTTTATTCGAGTTTATTGTACTAAAATCGACACATGGTTTGAATAAACTAATTGGCGCAATTCTGGCTGTTACTGGTATCTGCGTCTTGATGCTTTTTGGTGATAATACTGACTGGTCAAACTTAGGTACTTTTTTGGCTCTACTTTCAGGTTTGTCTTATGCGCTCTATTCACTGTCTACATCTAGGATAGTTAAGGAGCTTTCACACCATAATACGGCTGCTTGGACGTTTCTAATAGCTGCGTTTATATCTACGCCAGTATTTATTTTTTTTCCATCATCTTGGGTGTTTTCGCACGATGCAATTTACTATCTAATTTTTCTTGGAACTTTTGCTACGGGTATTGCATACTCTTTTTTTACGTTTGGACTGAAATATTTGACCTCTTCAACTGCAGTGACGTTGTCACTAGTAGAACCAATAACCGCTGTAATTTTGGCACTAATAATTTTGGGGGAGTTTTTTTCCATGAGCCAATATTTAGCTATCATGGTTATAATTCTAGGATTATATTTTACATCTAAAAGTGAGTCTGATTAGCCTATTTGGCCTCTGTTTTCACCTATTTGGCCCCGGTGCAAAAGATAATGGTCAAGTAGAGTGCACGCCATCATAGCCTCGCCAACTGGAACAGCCCGAATACCCACACAAGGATCATGCCGCCCCTTAGTTATAATTTCAGTCTCTTCGCCCTTTTGTGTTATTGTTTTTTTAGGTGATAGGATTGAGGAAGTTGGTTTAACTGCAAACCTTACAACAATTTCTTGTCCAGTGGAGATGCCGCCCAGTATACCGCCAGAATGGTTTGATGAATATCGAGGTCCGTTTTTCCCATCCATGAAAATCTCATCTGCATTTTGAGACCCTAAAAGTGATGCAGCATTCATACCTTCGCCAATCTCTACACCCTTAACGGCGTTTATTGACATCATCGCGGCTGCTAAGTCAGTATCAATCTTTCCATATATGGGAGCTCCTAAACCAGGAGAGACATTTTTAGCTATAATTTCGATTATGGCCCCAACAGAGTCCCGAGACTTTCTGACTGTCTCTAAATAATCTTTCCACTTGCTGACAGCTTTCAAATCGGGACACCAAAAAGGATTATCGTCAATTTGATTTAAATCAATTCTAGATCTATCAATTTTTTGATCGCCCATTTGCGTCATATAACCGTATATTTCTAAATTGGGCGCTAAATGTTTTAGTACAAGGCGTGCTACTCCACCTGCAGCCACTCGAGCAGCAGTTTCTCTGGCCGATGATCTACCGCCACCACGATAATCTCGGATGCCATATTTCTGCCAGTAGGTTATGTCTGCATGACCGGGTCGGAAAGTTTGAGCTATTTCGCTGTAATCTTTTGATCTTTGATCAGTGTTTTTAATTATTAATTGGATAGGTGTCCCTGTCGAAACCCCTTCAAAAACACCAGATAATATTTCAACACTATCTGCTTCATTTCTTTGGGTTGTATATTTGTTTTGACCCGGTTTTCTTTTATCCATCCAAACTTGCAATTTGTTTTGATCGATTTCTATGCCTGGAGGACAACCGTCTATAGTTGCACCAAGACTTGGGCCGTGGCTCTCGCCCCAGGTTGTCACTTTATACATATGTCCAAAAGAATTTAGGCTCATTATCAATAACTTTCTATTACAATCATTCTGATACTGTCTCTTATTGCGCTGGGCAAGTCTTACACAAAAGTAAATTTTATTATCTTTCTTGACCTTAATAAAATTTGTGATAGTTCGTAAACAACCTCGGGGAGCCAAAAATCGGCTGAGATGCGCAAGCGAACCCGTAGAACCTGAACCGGATAACGCCGGCGGAGGGAAGGATAAACTTCTTTAAGTTTGAACTTGCTCTCCCCGAAAAAGTGAGGAGATTGAATTGAGACTTTTGATATTTTTGACGGGTATTTTTTTGGCGACATTAGCTTCTGCTAATAAGCCAATACTAACAGTTTATGCGCCTGATTATTTTGTATCAGAATGGGGTCCTGGCCCCTCTATAGAAGAAGCCTTTGAGAGAACCTGTGAATGTGATCTTAAGTTTTCAGCAGGGGATTTGGTGCCGCGATTGATACTAGAAGGCTCCAGTACAGAGGCTGATATTGTTATAGGTTTGAATACAGACGTAACAAAAAAAGCTCGGGAAACGGGTTTGTTCGCACCCCACCAGCAAAATAATGACGCTTTGTTTTTGCCTATAAAATGGAGTGATAACACTTTTTTACCGTTCAATTGGTCGTATGTTTCGTTTGTATATGATGACACAAAGGTATCTCAGCCACCAAAAAGCTTTGATGAGTTAGCAAATATGAATAATGCTAAAATAGTCATACAAGACCCACGAAGTTCAATATCTGGTTTGGCACTAGTATTGTGGGTCAAAGAAATTTATGGTGACAAAGCAGAAGAATATTGGTCGAAACTGGCACCAAAAATTCTAACAGTTACCAAGGGCTGGTCCGAAGCTTATGGGCTTTTTACTTCTGGTGAGGCTGAAATAGTGTTATCTTTTAACACGTCGCCTGCCTACCATATTTCTGTGGAAGAAGATCAGACTAAAAAAGCAGCTATTTTTGATGAGGGACATTACGCCTATTTTGAATTGGTTGGGAAATTGCGAAGCTCAAATCAACCTGAATTAGCAAATAAATTTATGCAATTCGTTCTTTCTGGTGAGTTTCAGTCTCTAATACCATTTACCAATTGGTCTTATCCCGCAGCACAAGATAGTTCAAAGTGGCCAGAAGTGTTTTCACAACTTCCTTATCCAGAAAAAGCATATTTTCTGGACGAAGATAAGGCTGATAAGATGCGCAAAAAGGCTATAGAAGAATGGCGCGCAGCACTGTCACAGTAATTAGCTCTATGTTTTTAGTGGGCCTATTATTGGGCCCACTCTTCTCTCTAATAAATTTTAGTGGCTTATCATTAAGCTTATCTATTTCGGATATAGCTGCGATAAAGTTTACATTTGTTCAGGCCGCCTACTCAGCAACGTTGTCAACAGTTCTGGCCATTCCTGTAGCCAAAGCGCTTCTAAGGCAAAAATTTTGGGGAAAAAGCTTCGTAGTTTTAATTCTAGGAGCACCTTTTATTTTACCAGTAATTGTCGCTGTTTTGGGACTAATTTTAGTTTTTGGTAATAATGGCATAGTGAATAATTTTCTAAATTTAATTGGTCTTGGTTCTATTAAAATTTATGGTTTTTGGGGTGTAATTCTGGCACACGTATTTTTCAATCTTCCTCTAGCAATTAGGATTTTACTTCAGGCTTTTAATGATATGCCTGGTGAACAATATAGGCTCGTTTCGTCTTTAAAATTGTCGTCTGCTCAAAAATTCCTTGTCCTGGAGTGGCCCGTTTTAAAAAAGGTTTGCCCAGGTGTTTGGGCAGTTATATTTGCAATTTGTCTTTCTAGTTTTGCTGTAGCTTTAACTTTGGGTGGAGGCCCGAAGGCCACAACTGTTGAATTAGCTATTTATCAGGCATTTTTTTACGATTTAGACTTTTCAAAAGCTGCACAATTAGCATTAATCCAAATTGTTTTAGTATTTAGCGTGGTTTTCGCCAGCCAATTTATAGCCAAACCAAAAACAGTTTTTGGTCTTGATATTAAAATCTCAAATCAAAACCCCTCTAACTTTCAAAAAATCATGGATACCTTGGTTATAATTGTAACATTACTTTTTATTTTTATCCCAATACTGGTGATCTTTTTCTATGGTTTTGCCAACGTTTTCTTTCTGCCATCTTCTGTATTTAAAGCGGCAAGCTTATCAATACAAATAGCTATACTGTCATCTTTTGTGTCTGTTTTTCTCGGTTTGTGCTTAACGACAAATATGGGAGAAATGTTTGGCTCTCTTGGTATAGCAATCTCTCCAATAGTAATGGGAGCAGGTACTTTTTTGATGCTAAAAAACTTTGGAAACCCTTACTTATTGGCAGTACCAGTTACAGCTATTGTGAATGCACTAGTATCGCTACCCTTTGTAATCCGCATATTAAAGCCATCAGCTGTAGAGATAAGAACGGAGTTCGAAAATTTATCTCGTTCCATAGGTCTGACGGGTATTTTTTGGGTCTGGTGGGTTTATCTTCGGAGGCTTAAAAGACAAATAGGTTTCTCACTTGGCGTGGCCTCAGCGCTTTCTATGGGCGATTTGGGAGTGATAGTACTATTTGGTTCAGGTGAAATAGCTACTTTACCTTTGAAAATCTACCAACTCATGGGATCCTATAGAATAGATGAAGCTCTAGCTTCTGCTCTCCTGTTGTCTTTGTTGGCATTTGGAAGCTTTGCATTTTTTGATAAATTGGGTCGCATTCTATGATCAGATTTGAAGATGCCATTATCAAGATAGGTGATTTTCAGTTAGCAGTGAATACGACTGTGCCAAAAGGTTTTACATCAGTGATTGGGCAATCAGGCGCCGGAAAGTCAACACTTTTATCGTCCTTGAGCGGACATAGAGCCTTAACTTCTGGAAAAATCTTTGTAGATGAAACTCGCATAGATTTACTGCCTTCAAATAAACGTCCGTGTTCAATCATATTTCAGGAATTCAATTTATTCCCTCACCTGTCCATAGTCCAAAATTTAAATTTAGTTTGTGGTAATAGATTTTTTGTTTCAGAATCTTCCAGAGAAAAAATAAAAAAAGTTTTAGAAAAAGTTGGCATAGTTGAATTAATTGATCGCCTGCCTTCTGAAATGTCTGGTGGACAACAAAGTCGCGCTGCGCTAGCTCGAGTGCTTTTACAGCGAAACCCCATTTTGCTCCTTGACGAACCATTCTCTGCACTTGGTCCCAATCAGAAATCAGAGTTAATTGACTTGGTTGATAGCTTATCAAAAGAGAAAGATATTTCGGTACTGCTGATTACTCACGACCCAAAAGATGTCCGACAAATTGCAGGCCATTGCATAGTAGTTAAAGATCAAACTGTACTCGGCCCATTTGAGACATCAGAAGCGTTAGATGAAGATGGACCGTTGAAAGGTTACTTGTAGAAGTCAAAGAACATATCTGCTCAGATCTGTACTTTTACTTAGCTCTCCAACATGCTGTTCAACGAAAGCAACGTCAACTTTTACTTTTGAACCCGACTTATCGGGTGCAGTAAACGAAAGCTCCTCGAAGACACGCTCCAGGACAGTATATAATCGTCGAGCACCAATATTTTCCACCGAATGATTAACTTCAGCTGCAATTTTTGCTAACGCTTGGATTCCATCATCTGAAAAAGAAACCTCTACACCTTCAGTTCCCATAAGTGCTGAATATTGTCGAGTCAACGCGTTATCTGTTTCAGTTAGAATTCGGACAAAATCATCTTCTGTCAGAGCTCTTAATTCTACACGGATTGGAAGGCGACCCTGTAACTCCGGCAATAAGTCGGAAGGTTTGGCCACATGGAACGCTCCCGACGCTATGAAAAGAATGTGATCTGTTTTAACTGGTCCATGCTTTGTGCTGACAGTTGTTCCCTCAATAAGTGGCAGAAGGTCGCGCTGGACACCTTCGCGGCTCACGTCAGCACCCCTTGCATCGCTTCGGGCACACACCTTGTCGATTTCATCTAGAAATACGATGCCATTTTCTTGAACAGCTTCCAAGGCAGTGCGAGTTACAATCTCATCATCTAATATTTTGTCTGCCTCTTCGCTTAATAAAATATCATGGCTTTCCGAAACGGTCATTCTTCGGCGAGCTTTTCTTCCGCTCATAGCTTTACCGAATATATCTCCTATATTCATCATTCCCATCTGCGACCCCGGCTGTCCAGGTATATCAAACATTGACATCGGGTTGGAAGTATCGTTCACGTCTAATTCGATCTCGGTCTCGTCTAGTTCACCGTTCAGTAGTTTTTTTCGAAACATTTCGCGTGTTGAGTCACGAGCATCAGTGCCCGCTATAGCGTCTAAAACACGATCTTCGGCAGCTTTTTGAGCCTTAGCTTTTACGTCTTCCCTCATATATTCTCTGGTATCATTAATAGCCGCATCTACTAAATCTCGTACTATTTGTTCTACATCGCGGCCTACATATCCAACTTCAGTGAACTTTGTTGCCTCAACTTTTATAAATGGGGCACGTGCTAACTTTGCTAAACGTCTGCTAATTTCAGTTTTTCCTACACCAGTAGGCCCAATCATTAGAATATTTTTTGGATAAACTTCATCGCGCAAGTCGGTGGATAATTGTTTCCTTCTCCAACGTGATCTTAACGCTACAGCCACAGCGCGCTTTGCATCATTTTGCCCAATAATAAAACGGTCTAGCTCCGAGACGATTTCACGTGGTGTAAGGTCTGTCATTTATTCCTCTGGATTAATTTTTCTGGTAATTTTAGGCGGTTAATATATTTTTTAATAAACTATCTTTAAAGAGTTTCTATAGTTAGATTCCCATTAGTGTATACACAAATATCAGCTGCTATAGCCATGGCTTCGCGTGCAACAGCCTCTGCAGACTTTTTAGTATTCATCATTCCTCTAGCCGCTGCGAGAGCATAATTTCCACCTGATCCTATGGCCGCAACATTGTGTTCAGGCTCTAAAACGTCGCCGGCACCGGTTATTACTAATAGACTGTCACCGTCGGTGACAATAAGCATTGCTTCTAATTTTTGAAGATACTTGTCGGTCCTCCAATCTTTTGCAAGCTCAACCGATGCTCTGGCAAGCTGGCCTGGCATTGCTTCTAGTTTGGCCTCTAAGCGTTCCAAAAGAGTAAAGGCGTCTGCAGTTGATCCTGCAAATCCACAAACAACATCAAAACCACCAGGTGATATTTTGCGAACTTTTTTAGCGCTGCCCTTTATAACGGTTTGACCTAGGCTAACTTGTCCATCTCCAGCGACAACAACCTTACCCTCTTTTTTGACGCCAATGATTGTCGTTCCATGCCAGTTTGGGAAATCACTTGATGACATAATATGTCCTCAAAATTACAATTATATTGCTAAATGCTATCGTCTATCCAGCTTTGAAGCGCTGCTTTAGGGGCGGCGCCTGCTCTATTAGATACAACTTCACCATCTTTAAAAATAAACAATGCGGGAATTCCTCTTACACCCATGGAGGCGGCAGCATTAGGGTTTGTATCCACATCAACCTTTGCAATTTTTACTTTACCTTCGTATTCGGCGGACAATTCTTCCAAAGCAGGTCCGATTTGCTTACATGGCCCGCACCACTCAGCCCAAAAATCTACAACAACTGGTATTGTTGAATTGCGGACTTCTGTTTCAAATGTATCGTCTGTTACCGCTACTGTACCCATTTATTTACTCCTGATTTTTCTTATTTTTAAAGTAAGAAGTGCAAAGCAAAACGTCAAGATGTGGAACCATCTAGATTGTCATAATCTAATAGATCTTTTTCCAGATGATCTATTTTTTTAATTGCAGTCCATAAAATGTAGCAGCTTACTTCTTTACCTGGATATATCTCCTCTATAGCTAGTTGGTAAGCCCCCATTTGCCTTAAAATTCCAAGTGGAATTTTGTTTGCTGTTTTGGGAACGGTCGAATTGGTTTTGAAATCTATAATTTGGACATTATTGCTTCCAACTATAAGACGATCGATAATACCAAAGATTTTCTGATTTTTTAATTTGGGCAACTGGGCTGAGAAAGGTACCTCGCTGAGGACATCTTTAGCAAAAATATATGAAAACTTTGAGTCGGTCAAAACTGATAATGCTTCTTTAATAGCGTTTTCGACGTTTGGAGGTCCATCAAATAGCCTGTTGGCCTTGAGCATTTTTAAAGAATATTCGGGCCAATCTTGAGAAGAATACTTTGGAAGTAACTCAAGTAATTTATGCACACGCGATCCATGAAGTGCAGCCTCTTCCTCGCTTAACCCGTTTCCTTTTGATAATGTTTTGGAGCCCCCCAAGTCCGATGGAATAAGATAATTTGGTTGCACTTTGTTTTCAAAACTTACCTTTTTGATCCAATCGGGTAATTTATTTCTTGATTTTTTTGACTGATACTTTTTTTCTTCTATTGCAGATGACCAGTTTCCTTCTTCAAGCCGTAGTCCTTCCCCCGTAGGGAAAATTTGCTTTTTTGCTTTAGACGATTGTAAACTATTTTTTATTTTCTCATACCAACATTTGTCGTCTAATTGACCTGCGGACATTGCAATGAACCAAGTTTCAGCTCTGGTGATTGCAACATAGAGAAGCCGGCTCCTTTCGGCTTCTAGCGCTTGTATTTTTTTTGATTTAATTTCTTCTTCGGCGCGAGAAGCTTCGCCCTTTTTATTGTTCCACACCGCGATTTTTTCCCCTACTAGGATTTTATCGCGTAGCTCAACTTTTCTTTTTTGGGTCTCTGGTAGTATAACAATTGGAGACTCGAGACCTTTTGCGCCGTGTATAGTCATTACTCGTATTTGGTTTTCTTGTTTTGTCAGCTGTCTTTTTATTTCAAAACCAGAGGTTGAAACCCATGATAAAAAGCCTGTAAGGCTGGGTGTTTCTTGCTTTTCGTAATCAATTGATAAAGATAGCAAAGCATCTATAGCGTCTTCTGCTTCTGCTCCTAAGCGTGATATCAGATTAGCCCGTCCGTTATATTGGTTGAGTATTTTTTCAAGAAGTTCATACGGCCTTAGATAATCAATACTGGCTAGTAGATTACTCAAAACCAAATGCTCATGTGTAAATATATCCGACCTTTTTTTAAGCTCTTCCCATAAAAATCTATCTTCTCGATCATGTGCTAAGTCAAAAAGCTCCTTCTCGCTCCAGTTAAATAGAGGTGATTTTAGTATAGTGGCTAACGACAAGTCATCCTGTGGAGAGGATAAAAATGACAGCAAAGCAATGAGGTCTTTAACCGCAATCTCGTCCATAAGCTTTAAGCGATCAGCTCCTGAAATAGGCAGGCCTCTTTTTTTGCATGCTTTGATTATCTCATGAAATAAAACTGATCGGCGCTGGACCAGTATTAAAAAATCGCCAGCGCTAATTTTACGCATAACATAATCATTGCCAGTTCTTTCTGGAATTAAACTGTTAGAAGATATTAATGCGTTAATTTGGTCAGCAATTAGGCATGCCAACCTTACCCTTTCATCTTCTTTTCCTGGCATATCTACAGGGCTTTGCCACTCTGTATCTTTTGGTTGCTCGGCCTTTTCTATAGAGGGCCAAAGATCAACTCGGCCCGGTAATTTAGAATAAAATGATATATGATTTTCTGTGCTTTCTAGTTCACTTCCATTTTTACTTTCAGGTTTTTCTAGAATGCTATCAACAAACCTTAGAATTGTAGGAGATGATCTAAAAGAATATTGTAAACTTAATTCTTTTAGGGGTTTAGCCGCCTCGTCAAATCGTTTTTTAAATTTTTTTTGAATTCGATTGAGCTCAAAAGTGTCGGCGCCTTGGAAAGAATAAATTGATTGTTTTTTATCACCAACAACGAATAGGGTCCGGTTTATTTTGTCTCGAGAACCTTCTCCGGCATAAAACTCTTGCGATAGTTTTTCTATAATTCGCCATTGTGTAGGGCTAGTATCTTGTGCCTCGTCAATGAGTATATGATCGATACCTCCATCTAAACGATATAATATCCAAGCTGCTATCGTAGGATCTATAAAAAGTTTTTGGGTTTTTAAAATAAGGTCATCAAAATCTAACCAACCACGAAGTAATTTTTCATTTGTATAATGATTAAGAAAAACTCGTGAGAAATCGTAAAGAGCACAGATTTTCTCCGACGTTTCATATGAAATTCTTGTTTGCCGAAAAACTTCTATTCTCACTGCTAACTTATTTACTTGTTCTACAGAAGAATTTAAAAATTCGTTTAGGACAGTTTTAGAGGCAAAACTATTAGTTTTTGCACTATATTCGGGTCTCTTTTCCGTACTGCCTTTGTACAATAAAATATCTTCTAAGGTTTTTATAAATTCTAAATTGATAGATTTTATATTTGAGAGTTTTTTGGCAGCTGCTTTATCTCGGACACCACCATTTTGCATGCCCTCTCGTAAAATTTTTATAACCTTAAGGTCTTTACTGTCGAAGTGTTTATTTAAGCATTCTTCAAAAGACACTTTACTATTTAATCCAAACTCAGAACAGATTTCAGAATGACTTTTAAATTTGGACAAAACAGTACGATTCTTTAAAATATCTGTCAGCAGGTCTGTCAAATTAACATCACTCAGAAATTTTGAAACATAAGCCAAAGAGATTGATTCTATCTCATCATTTGATATTTTTTCTAAAATTTCTGTACAAAGTGCTTGGGCTGTCCATTCATCAATTTCTGTGAAATTCGGAGAAACACCTGCCTCAAGAGGAAAACGTCTGAGTAACGAAGAGCAAAAAGAGTGAATTGTTTGTATCTTTAAGCTTCCTGGCACTTCAATTGCTCGAGCGAACAGAGTTCTTGCTTGCTTAAATGTTTGTTTGTTTAATCTCGGTTCTAGGCCTAGTTTAGTAAGGCTATTTCTGAGATTTCTGTCATCTAGCATAGCCCACTTACCCAAGCGCTCAAATAAGCGGTTTTGCATTTCTGACGCTGCGGCTTTTGTATAAGTTAAGCATAAAATATTTTCGGGTGACACGCCTTCCAGTAGTAATCTAGCAACCCTATCGGTTAAAACACGCGTTTTGCCAGAGCCTGCGTTAGCAGAAAGCCAAGTAGAGCCATCTGGATTAGATGCACGGATTTGAGCGAGAGTTGCCATGTTATGGTTTTTCATTGGGTCTTATCCTGAATAGACCACTCCCCAAAACGGGATATCCCATCATAATCAGAAATATCTTCAACCTGAAACATAGCCCGCCTTGCGGTAAAGCCCTGGTCTGGATTGAGATATCTCTCAATCAATAAGTGGAATTTGCCACGGTGTTTTTCTAAAGATTCTTGATCAAATGGGGCAAAAACTGCCTTTTTATTATTAAGATCAATAAAAGAAGCGTTAGAAACACTCAAAGGTGCGATATCCGAAAAACCACCATCTTCAATAATTAATGCAAGTAAAAAAAGCTGCTTATCAAAATGTAATTGGATATTTTTATTTGGCACAGTGCCTGTTTTATAGTCATAAATTATAGCTTTACCGTCCTGATTAATATCAACTCGGTCAACTTGCGCAGTGAGTTTAAAGCCCAGGTTTGGGATAATAATTTGCCCTTTCTTCTCTAATGCAATGGGCTTGCTCATAGTCCTCCTAATTGCTTCTTCCGAAACAAACCAGTCTGCTATTTTTTCAACTCTAGAAAACCAAAAGAGCTGTGCAGTAGGTGAAGCAACTTTTTTTATTAGTTGCTCTTTTGTTAGATTTAACAAAAAGTTTTTTTGATCAAGCAATGAAGCGTCTTGTTGCCAATTCCTAACAAACTGCTCAAAAATTTTGTGTATTATAACCCCCCTTAATAGAGGATCAGCCGTTCGATGTAATGGCTTAAGAGGTTTTAATTTTAGGATATGTTTTGCATAGATAGCGTAAGGGTCTCGAATAAGAGTTTTTATCTCTGTTACAGATAGTTTTTTGGGCCGTGTGTCTTTTGGTGGTTTGGGAGAAGGCCGTTTTGCTGTTTTCGTTGGGGTAAAGTTTTTTGTTTCATAAGCCCAGTCTAGCCACTTTGTGCCACGACCTTTCATTTTTTCAACTGCCTCGGGACCATTATTTCCGGAAAGCCCACTTAATAGGTTCAAAAGTCTATTTAACCATCTGGATGGTATCGTTTCCGCTTCGTTATCCTTGGTACTTCTAGTTATTAAAACACTAGAGCTACAGACTGACTGTTGATAATCGTGTGCTGATAGGCCTATTCTTCTCTCAGGAGAGAGCAATCCAGCCTCTTTTCGCATCTTTCTATTCAGCCATGGATCTATTGCAGCAGGAGCTGGCCAAGAGCCTTCATTCATACCGGCTAAAACCAAAACCTCGGCATTATGCGCTCGAGCTTCTAAAGTTCCCCAAATCATAATATTGGGATGAGTTGGGTTTATTTCTGGTACATGTTCCTCGGCCAGTATTGAATTAAAGACCTCTGCATATCTTGATGCTGATATGGAACTAGCAGTTGGAGAGGCCTCCTTTATTTTTTCAATAATTTTAAAACAATGGCGGCCATTATTTTGTTTCCATAATCCACCAGAACTGTCTGTTTCATTTTGGTCTGGACCAGAAGCCAAGCTGTTGGCAATCTCAATGTGTTTATCAAGAATTTCTTCAAAAAAATAGGAATCCTGCAACTTAAACATTTCTAAAATATTGCTAACCCAAGACGTCCACTTTGAGGCATATGGATTCTTTACTTCCCGCAACCAAATAGAAATACTTTCTGCAGAAAATATACTGACATCGGCGGTTCTGAAGAATAGTTCGAGGCTTTGAACAAATACTAAATGATCGTTTCTAAATTCCCCGCCACTGTGAGTTAAAGGATGCTTCAATAAAGCGAACATTTTTGTTATCGTCACAGGTTCTGTAAAAAGAGAAACCACTAAGCGTAGAAATCTACCCGAGGGTGTTAGCTGTAAAGGAACTCCAGCACTGTCATCAGGAATAATATCCCAATTAGATAGGAAGGCGGAAACCATTCTTGTCAGCTTTCGGTTTGGTGATATCAAAATCAGTTTTTGCTCTTCTTTCACGGCAGAAATTATTCTGAATGATATAGCCAGAGCCTCATCCCTAATGCTATCAGCCTCAACCAGGCTTATTTTTTCTGTGATCTCTGAAACATTGCCCAATTTTGGGCCTTCTTCTAACCAGCAGTCCGTAACTGGTGCTGGCCTTAAAGATAGACCAATTAAATTTTGTAATGGTATATTAGATTTTTCTTTTAGGTACCATTTTTGTAGTTTTTCTTGCCGCAGCCCTGAGGTAAAAAATGTTTTCAAATTTCTATACTGTGGATGGTCTTCTGGCACGCCCACTTGTTCTTTTTCACCCCATAATTCTTTAGGTAAAGTAAAATCAAAACCTGGTAAAACTACTGCCCCATTAGGCAACTTAATAATTTCCTGTATTAATTTTCTTGTCGTTGCTCGTGAGCCGGATGAGCCAGCAATAAGTATAGGGTTTTGGGGCGGGCTCTTTGACCAATAACTAGTAAGAGCACCTATAACTTGTCTTAACCAAGCCTCTTCATCTGGGTCAGTTTTCCGATTTTCAAGATATTTTTTTATGATATTCAAAAAAAGTTGGCTTCTTCTCCAATGGCCAGATAGGTCTGAAATATCGAGGTTTAAAATTTTCTCAACTGGTACAGCTTCCCCTTGAATTTCGTCAATTAAATCAGAAAGACTTTTTGTAAGTGCGTAGATAGACGATTGAGCAGCAATATCTGGCTGTGCTTCAACCAGTTTTTGAACTAATGCCATAAGTTCAAATTTATGAACTAAAGAATAAGGAGGATTTGGTTTATAACTATCGGGAATAAGTTTGGATACTTCAGGCAAAGTTAAAATACGGGGATGGAGCATGGCCCCCAACTCAACTAGTTCTTCTGTTAACCTGTGACGCATTCTTGTTGAATTAACTATTACTTGTAAATTTGCTAAAACCTCAGGCTCAGATGTTGCAAAACGGTTCAATATTCCATTTGCAAGCTCTCGTGGAAAGTTTGCTCCAGGGCTGATGCCAAATATCCCAGAAATATCAGGAAAAATCATCTATAAGCCTTTTTACATAAAGGTTTTCTAAAAAATAAATTAATAAAGATTTTATTTCTGTAAGGTCTTCTCAATACGCGCCTCCCATACGCAAGAGCTAGTTGAAAAAATTAATTCTCGTTTATCATTTTCAAGAATAACTAATTCAATCGTAAGTGCATCTTGTGGTTCAAGATAACCAAGTCGATCTGGCCATTCTATAAGAACAATATCATTACCAAACGCATCAATTAAGCCTAATTCAAAAATCTCGCTCTGATCACTTAATCGGTACAGATCAGCATGCCAAATAGAGCCAGCTAAAGTGTCATAAGTTTGTACTAGGGTAAATGTTGGAGATGGAACTTCTTCTACTTTATCCATTGCGGCTTGTATTAGGGACCTCGCAAAGTGACTTTTACCTGCTCCAATTTCCCCTTTCAATAATACTATATCACCATTTTGCAAACTTTCTCTTATTCTTAAAGCAAGCGCTTTGGTTTCGAGGGGTCCATTTGATATAAGTGTTTTTTTCATAAAACTGTACTACAAAATAAGATAATTGCTTTGGTGATATTGCCGACAAAGCAATAGGCAAAAAGGTTCAAAAAAAACTTATATAGAAAAATTTTGATTTTCACCAAAAAGGTTTGAAGTTATCTCGACTTTTTTTCTTGGCCAATAAATGTCAACGATAGCCCCAGACGGCGCACTTTGCGATTGGCTAGATTTTTGATTTTTATGTCCGTTGGAAAAACTTATATTTGCGCCTGTTCTCTCAAGCAGTGTTTTGGCAATAAACAAGCCCAGCCCCATACCTTCATATCCTTGTCTGTTTTCTTTTCCTATTTTGGCTCCTAGGAACGGATCGCCCAGTCTTCCCAAAAGATTTGGAGGATAACCATAACCATCATCAGAAATAGTAATTTTAATTGACTCTTTGGTCCAAGAGCTTTCTACCCAAACTTTTGACGTTGCAAAGTCAACAGCGTTTTGAATCATATTTCTCAGCCCATGGATTATTTCTGGCCTTCGAATTATATACGGTTCATCTATTCCGCCCTTATGGCCATCTGATATTTTTGTCTCAATTGCTACTCCTCGATTTGAATGCGGTTCTGCTGCTTCTCTAATTATTTCGGCAAGTAAAGCTTGATGCATTTGTAAGTCGTCTTTCCCAGCGCTACCCATATTATTTAGGATATTTCCGCAGCGATCAGCCTGATCGCGAATTAACAATGCATCATTAAGAAGTTCTGGAAAATTTTTAAGCTCCTCTATCAGTTCTGAGCTTGTTAGTTTTATCGTTGCTAGTGGGGTTCCTAGCTCGTGGGCTGCCGCTGCTACAACTCCACCCAGATCAGTTAACTTTTGCTCTCTAGATAGTGCTGTTTGTGTAGCGAATAGAGCATCACTCATTGTGTTTAGTTCCGACGTAACTCGGGTTGAATAAAAAGCCAAAAATACAATTCCAGTACTTATTGCAATCCAATTTCCAAATAAGAAAATATCGGGAATAGTTAAAGTTTTTCCAGATAAACTTTCTAAAGGTACATAAAAATGTGACAGGAGAGTTACAATGAAAACGGCTGCCGACCCTATAATGAAAGTGGATCTTTTTTTTAGGGCTGCGGCAGAAACAACAACAGGGGCTATGAGGAGAAAAGAAAAAGGGTTGTTTAATCCACCAGTTAAAAAAAGCAGAAAAGCTAATTGAAACAGGTCAAACAAAATCATGAATACATTTTCCAACTCGCTTAACCTTTTGCTTTCTGGGAACAAAAGGCTTGCTACGATATTTGCTAATGCAGACAGGCCCACAGCAAAAAAACAAAGACTAAGGTTTAAAGACAATTCGAAATATTGGAAAGCGGTAACAATCGCAGCTAACTGGCCACTAATTGCAACCCACCTGATAAAAATCATGGTGCGAAGTCTTATCCATTCCCCTCGTTTGCTTTCTGGGAAAAGGTCTTGATTTGACTCAATCATAATCGCCTTACCTTATTTCATTTAATCATATTAAGGTATACTTAGTACAACTAAATTAGTGCTTCACCGTACAAAGGGAATTTAAATGTCGCGATCACTGGGTTTGTTAATTAGCCTCTTCGCTTTGATCCTGCTTTTGCTGAGCTTATTTGTTTTTTGGATTTTTACATCCGGCCAAATCAATTTTGCAAAGGGTGTTGATCCATTTGCAAAGTGTAGAATGAGCAAGGCCTTGGGTAATACAAATATAGGCGGTGAATTTGAGCTAATAAATCAGGATGGTCAGATCGTTACAGAAAAAGATATTTTTAAAGAGCCAACCATTTTATATTTTGGTTATACTTTTTGCCCAGACATATGCCCCTTGGATGTATATCGAAATGCTGAGGCAGTAGATCTGCTGGATAATAATAAAATTTCAGTAACCCCTGTTTTTGTGAGCATTGATCCTGAACGAGACACACCAGAGGTGATTGGTGATTTTGTGAAGTATCATCACCCAAAAATGATAGGCTTAACGGGAAGCAAAGATCAAATCGACCACGTTTCAAAAGTATATAAAACATATTACAAAGCACAAAATTCAAGCGATGATTTGTATTTAGTTGATCATTCGACTCTGACTTATCTAATTCTGCCTGAATATGGCTTTGTTGAGTTTTTTAGGCGAGATAAATCAGCTGATGAAATTGCGAATATTACTGCCTGCTTTATAGAGAATAGTTAAATACAAAATTTGACCATAACTTAATGCCGCACTAAATAAACGGAATCGAATGGAGTTGGTCGACTTGCTTGAAAGAAAAACGGAAGAAATTGGCGCAGATAAAACGTTGTTATTGGTTGACGACGATGAGCCGTTTTTGCGTAGATTAACGAAAGCTATGGAGAAACGAGGCTTTAAAGTTGAGTCTGCTGGTTCAGTTGCGGCTGGTAGAGCAATAGCTACTGCTCGACCACCAGCTTATGCTGTCGTGGATTTGCGACTAACAGATGGTAACGGGTTAGATGTCGTGGAGGTTTTAAACGATAAGCGCCCAGATTGCCGTGTTGTTGTTTTGACAGGTTATGGAGCTATAGCGACTGCAGTCGCTGCGGTAAAAATTGGCGCGACTGACTATTTATCGAAGCCTGCGGATGCATCAGATATAATGAATGCTCTTCTTGCTTCTGGCGATGATCTACCCCCACCTCCAGAAAATCCAATGAGTGCCGATAGAGTAAGGTGGGAACATATTCAGCGAGTTTATGAACTATGCGATAGGAATGTAAGTGAGACTGCCCGACGTCTTAATATGCATCGAAGAACCCTTCAGAGAATTCTAGCAAAACGAAGCCCTAAATAATTAATTCGTTGAATCTTGAAATATAGTTTTCTCGAACCTCAATCGGTGGGCGCAGTCGAATAGAAAACCCGTCTATTTCTTTAGTGTCTACAGCTCCAAATAATTTGTCTGCCTCATTTTTTGAAAAGCCAGCGATTTGAATGGCTTCGATCCACGCGCTAATTTTATCTGCTTTTTTAATTTGCTTTTTAATTTTGTCCGGTATTTTTGTGGGAAGCCCAAACCTAAGGTTAATTGCAGAACTTAAACGATTTTCTAAAGACTGATAGCCACTACCAATAGCTGATTTTACTGGTGAAATCATATCCCCAATTACATATTCTGGTGCATCGTGAAGAAGTGCCGCCAAGCACCATTTTTTTTCAGGGTTTTTAAAAGATTTAGAATAAATCTGTTCCACTAAGAGCGAATGTTCCGCAACACTGTATGGAAAATTTCCATTCGTTTGCCCATTCCACCTGGCAACGAAAGATAAACCATGCGCTATATCCTCAACTTCAATATCGAGAGGGGTAGGGTCTAAAAGATCAAGCCTGCGTCCTGAAAGCATTCTTTGCCAAGCGCGATTTTTCTTCATTAGTCAGTGAGCTCTCTGTTTAGTTTAAAATTTGAATTTGCGAACTATATTACCCTTAGAGATAGTAAAAGTCATATCTACATTTATCTGATTGAACCATTTTTTATTTACTGTTAGGCAACTATGAAATTTGATGAGGAAAAAAATATGAGCCAGCAATATATCGTAAAAGACATTTCTTTATCTGATTTTGGTCGCAAGGAATTAAGTATAGCTGAAACAGAAATGCCTGGATTGATGGCGCTGCGCTCGGAATATGGAGAAAGCAAACCTTTAAAAGGTGCGCGTATCGTCGGTTCACTTCACATGACTATTCAAACAGCAGTTTTAATTGAAACACTTGTGGCATTAGGCGCAGATGTGCGTTGGGCTTCCTGCAACATTTTCTCCACCCAAGACCATGCAGCCGCAGCAATTGCCGCAGCAAATATTCCTGTGTTTGCTATTAAGGGTCAGTCTTTAGAAGAGCATTGGGATTACTTAGATAAATCTTTTATGTTTCCTGATGGACCAAATATGATTTTAGATGATGGGGGTGACGCAACTTTGTATGTGCTTCTTGGTGCGCGCGCTGAAGCAGGTGAAGACATCATTCCAGTTCCCCAATCAGAGGAAGAAGAGGTCATAAAGGTGCAAATTAAAAAACGCATGAAACAATCTCCTGGGTGGTTTACGAAAACGCGTGATGCCATCAAAGGTGTTTCTGAAGAAACAACAACTGGTGTTCACCGTCTTTACGAATTGGTTAAAAATGGTCAACTTCCTTTTCCAGCTATTAACGTTAATGACTCTGTGACTAAGTCAAAGTTTGACAACAAGTATGGTTGTAAAGAATCTTTAGTGGATGGTATCCGTCGTGCAACAGATACAATGATGGCAGGTAAGACGGCCGTCGTATGTGGATACGGCGACGTTGGAAAAGGGTCTGCCGCATCTCTTCGTGGCGCCGGCGCGCGCGTTAAGGTGACAGAGGTTGATCCAATTTGCGCTCTACAGGCCGCCATGGATGGTTTTGAAGTTGTAACTTTAGAGGATACTTTAGAAAGCGCTGATATTTTTATTACAACAACAGGTAATAAAGATGTCATTAGAATAGAACATATGCGTGAAATGAAAGACATGGCAATCGTTGGCAATATTGGTCACTTTGACAACGAAATTCAAGTTGCCCATCTTAAAAATCACAAGTGGACGAATATTAAAGATCAAGTAGATATGATCGAAATGCCATCTGGAAATCGATTGATATTACTTTCAGAGGGCCGTTTACTAAATCTTGGAAATGCAACGGGTCATCCATCTTTTGTGATGTCAGCTTCATTTACAAATCAAGTTCTTGCGCAGATTGAGCTTTGGAAAAAGGGCGGCGAGTATAAAAACGATGTTTATATTCTACCCAAGCATTTAGATGAAAAGGTTGCCCGACTGCATTTGGAGCGTATTGGTGTGAAATTGACAAAATTAGCTACAGATCAGGCAAAGTATATTGGCGTAACACCCGAGGGGCCTTTTAAACCAGAACACTATCGTTATTGAGATTCTGAGGGCGCACTGCTGCAGGATTGAAAATGTAGCGGGTCCTCAAGCTTTATTCTTCTTTGGTTGGCCTGCTTAATAGAGAGTTAATTACCTCTTCAGTGGAAGCCGAACCTTCAACTAAAGCGCTGACAGAAGAGGTTATGGGCATTTCTAGGCCTAGAGACCTTGCTTTTTGGCTTACTGCAAATGCAGTGGCAACGCCTTCTACGGTTGTGTTTTTATTGAAAGGTTTTTGGCAACCAAGCGATACGCCGAAAACAAAATTACGAGACTTTTCTGAATTACAAGTAAGGCTTAAATCCCCTAAACCTGACAAACCTGCCAGTGTTTTTTCTTTAGCTTCGTGTGCTTTCGCAAAAGCAATCATTTCTGAAAAACCACGTGTCATCAGTGCTGCTCTTGCACTATCACCTTGCTTGGCGCCGATTGCTATACCACATGCTATAGCAATTATATTCTTTAGTGCGCCGCCAAGTTCTACACCTACAACATCTGATGTTCGGTAAAGTCTAAAGTTGTGCATTGAAATATCTGATTGTAATTTTCTCAAAAAGCCAGGCTCAGCTGAAGCTAAAACTAAGGCGGTTGGCATACCTTTGGAAATATCAACTGCAAAGCTTGGGCCAGACATTACGGCAACTTTTGAAGAGTGCTCACTTAAAATTTCTGATGGTCTTAGCCCGGTTTCTTGATCCACACCTTTACAACAAGCAATTAGCGGTCTGTCAGTTAAAAACGATTTATTCTTTTTGCAAAAAGAGGCTAAATTTTGCGTTGGCACTGCTAGGAATAAATATTCGTTTTTTTCATTTTTTTCTAACGAACTTACGATATCAATTTCCGCAGGTAATTTTATGTTACCGAGCTTCCTGGGAACCCTTGTGGCGCATAATTCTTTAAAGTTAGTTGGTGAAAAAAGCTTAATCGAGTGCCCACCCTTAGCGAAAACTGATGCTATTGCAGAGCCAAACGCACCCGCGCCAGCAATAGATATTTTCATGCTTTTGATCCTTTTTTACCGCTACCTAAAATTGCAGGCTTTTTATTGTCCAGCGGCCATCTTGGCCGAGCTGATATTGTGGTGTCATCATAATCGCCATGCAAAAACCTTTCTGCTGCAGCATAAGCAATAATCGCTGCATTATCGGTACATAATTCTAAAGGTGGCGCTAAAAAATCTATCTTTTTTGTTTTGCATACTTTCTGAAGCGAGTGTCGAATTTTTTCGTTTGCGGCTACTCCACCTGCAATAGCAAAAGTCTGGTTTTCGTTAGTAAGTTTTGAATATAGGTCAATAGCTCGAATTGACTTTTCAATAATTACATCGTGCATTGCTTGCTGGAAGCTAGCACTCAAATCGCTTACATCTTTTTCGAATAAGCCGCCCTGTTTATTCATAAGCCCAGCTTGTTTTCGCATTAAAGCTGTTTTGAGGCCAGAAAAAGAAAAATTACAGTCCTCTCTATCAAGCAAAGGACGTGGTAAATCAAAGCGGTTCGAATCACCTTTTCTGGCAGCTTCTTCAATTGCGGGCCCTCCAGGCTGTTGCAAACCTAAAAGACGCGCAGCCTTATCGAAGGCTTCGCCAGGCGCATCATCTATCGTTCCACCTAATCTTTCATATTTATTGTAATTATGAACTATGAGAAATTGACAATGCCCGCCTGAAACCAACAGTACAAGATAAGGAAAAACAACTTTATCGGTCAGTCTAGGGGTAAGCGCATGCCCTGCAAGATGATTTACGCCAATTAGCGGCTTATTAGTTGAGACCGATAGCCCTTTTGCAAACATTAGCCCTGACAGCACGCCACCGATGAGCCCAGGACCAGCGGTTACTCCAATAGCATTTATATCTGTGATGGCAACTTTTGCTGTTTTTAACGATTTCTCGACAACAACATCAATTAATTCAGCATGAGCCCGAGCTGCTATCTCTGGCACAACGCCCCCATATTCTTTGTGGAGATTAAATTGATTATACACGATAGAAGATCTAATTTTTGAGCCTTTAGGGTTTACTTCCAAAACTGAAGCAGCGGTATCATCACAGCTACTTTCAATTCCTAAAATAAGGGCTTTGTGTAAATCCATATTATGTTCCATTGTATCGCAGGCAGCATCGGAGTAGCATTTCAGCATATGACAAACAATCCCGACCAAGAAAATGTAATATTGCTTTTAACGCGGCCATTAGGTGGAAATGAACGGTTTTGTTTAAATATAAAACATCTGTTGTATAGCTGCGAGATCCTAGATAACCCAATTCAAAAAATAGATTTTCTACCAAGCCTCAGTAAGGTCAATAAGAATTCGGTTTTAATCTTCACCTCAGCGAATGGGCTTCGAGCAGCAAAAAAACATAATTTGATTAATAAAAAATGTTTTGTAGTAGGAGCAAATACAAAAAAAATAGCGGTTAGTTTTGGATATGACGTTTTGGGGTTTTCGAAAGATCAGGAAAATTTATTGAAGTTAATTAAATCAAAAAAACCTACCGAAAGCATGGTTCATATTAGAGGCAAGCATACTGTCGGAAATCTATGTGATGCATTGAAAAGAAGCCAGTTCAGTTGCTTGGACATAATTGGATACAATCAAGAGCCACTGAAAATAAAAAAACAAAATTTGCAAAAGATTCACAGTGGTAGGCCAGTGATTTTGCCAATTTTCTCATCAAGGTCTGCTGAATTGTTACAAAGTAATCTAGATTTGACTGGGTTTAATGTAATTGCAATCAGCGAAGCTGTTGCAAAAATAGTTACAGGGGTCGAATTGGGGGCACTAGTGATTTCAAAAAAACCTGATTTAAAAAGTATGCAAGAAGCTACTCTTGCTATTTTGAGACGATTGATCAAGTTTGATGGTAGTACTAGTTAGCAATTGGCTGGAGAATTGAGGAAAAATGCCAAAGCCTAAGTCTCAAAAAAAAGAAAGTGACGGCACTGATTTAAGGGAAGCTGATTCATCATTAAATGATGAAAAAAATGAAACTAAAAAAGAAGGCTTGGAGATAGAGAAATCGCGTAGCGTTAATCATTTAAAAGAACCAAAAAATAAACTTAATTCCTTTTTGCTTATTGGCTTATCTGGCTTGGCAACAGCAAGTTTTGGTCTTTTAGGTGTTTTTATGATAAATAATTATTATCCTAATTTTTTTAAAAATAATTCACAAATTGTATTTGAGCAGAATATTCAGGTCAGACTAAAAGAGCTGTCAACTTCAATAAAAAAACTTGAAATTGATCTTACAAAAGCAAGCAAAAAAACAGAAAACTTTGTTAGTGAAAGAGAATTAGTTGCCAGTTTAGCCAAACTTGAAAGTCAAATCATAAGTAACAAAGAGGAATTTGATCTCAAATTTTTGGAACTTGGAAGTATCAAAAAACAATTAGAAACTAATTCTGCGAACATTGATAGTTTGGAAACAGAAATTCGATCCACGATATTGATGCCTTTAGAGAAAAAACAGGAAAAAGATGTTCCTATTGAAGAAATATTAGACAAGGCTACAGACAATACTGAAAAAAGCATACCAATTGACCAGTCAATACAAGAAAACTTTAGGGAAATTCAGAAATCAACAATCTATGGGACCCCTTATAAAACGAGTTTAGATAATATTGAGCGTATTTTGGGTTCGAAAGCCCCAGATATCTTAAGAAATTTAGCAGAGACCGGCATTCCTACCATGAAAAACCTTACGGAATCTTTTCCGGAGTTCTCTCGTTTAGCTTTATCAGCTTATAGAAATGAAAAAGAAACAGAAAATTTTAAATTTTTAACCTTTTTAAAATTACAATTTCAAGCTCGGTCTACTATACCTCGTCAAGGCTCTGACCCCGACGCGGTTTTGTCCAGGTCAGAAGCATTTTTAAAATCAAATGATCTTGAAAAATCACTTTTTGAGTTGACGCAACTTGATGGCATTGCCTCGAAGGTTATGGAGCCGTGGCGCATTTCTGCGGAAAGTAGGATTGAATCTCTTTTGGCTGTCGAGCAACTTTTAAAAAGTACTAAGAAATAGGAAGATCAAGGCATGTTGATATCGCTTTTTAGATTGTCTTTATTCTTAATGATTGTAATGGCTTTTGCTTGGGGCGCTAGTTATTTAGCTAGTGACCAAAATAAAATCTTAGGAAGTACAATTATTGAAATTTCAGGTTTTGAGTATTTAATTAGTCCAATACAATTGTTGATACTTTTGGGTTTGATTATACTAGCTGCTTGGCTTGTCCTTAAAATAGTTTCGCTTATTCTCGCTATTTTTAGATTCATAAACGGTGATGAAACAGCAGTTTCTAGATATTTTGATCGCAACAGAGAAAGAAAGGGATTTAGAGCTTTATCGGAAGGGATGATGGCCCTAGCTTCTGGCGAAGGGTCCACCGCTTTATCCAAGGCAAAAAAAGCTGAAAAGTATTTAAAGCAACCATCACTTACTAATTTATTAGCTGCCCAGGCGGCAGAAATAGCAGGTGAGGCTGAGCATGCAGAAGAAATATATAAAGAGCTAATTTTAGATCCCACCACAAGATTTGTTGGAGTAAGGGGCATTATGAAAAAGCGACTGTCGGAAGGCGACACTGACACTGCCCTAAAATTAGCTGAAAAAGCTTTTTCCTTAAAACCAAAACATGAAGAAACACAGGATGTTCTGATAGGCCTTCAGACTCGCGGATCTGATTGGCGTGGAGCTCGAAAAACTCTCAGTGCAAAATTGAAATATGGAAGTCTACCTAAAGATATCCACAAAAGAAGAGATGCTGTTTTAGCATTATCAGAGGCGGCCGAAATAATTGAGACTGATAAAAGAATTGAGGCTCAAATAACGGCTGTAGAGGCAAATCGTATGTCTCCTGATTTAGTGCCAGCTGCTGCTCTAGTTGCTAAAGAATATTTGACAGACGATAAGAAAAAAAATGCAATAAAAGTAATTAAAAAGGCATGGGAGTCTCAACCTCATCCTGATTTGGCTGCGATCTATTCAGAAATTTATGAAGGGGAAAATTCAGAGGATAGAGAAAAGGGGTTCAAGTTACTCGCTAAAATGAATCCCAAGCATGTTGAAACGAAAATAATGATGGCAGAAATGTACCTGCAGGCTGAAGATTTTCCTAATGCGCGTAGATCACTTGGAGATACTTATGAGACGGTGCCTAACGTCCGCACGTTAACAATTATTGCAGCCATCGAAAAAGGCGAAGGTGCAGATGATAGTGTAATTCGAAAATGGCTAACAAAAGCAGTTTCGGCACCGCGTGGCCCACAATGGGTTTGCGAAAATTGCTCTACAGTTCACTCTGCTTGGCGACCAACATGTTTTAATTGTAATGCATTAGATACTTTAACATGGATGGATGTCCCCGAGACAAATGCTGAGCTTGCTTCTGGAAGCGAGCGAGCTCCCTTTGTATTAGATGTATTAAATAGCAATGACACTGAAACTGCTCAATTTGACCTAGAAGTAGAACAGAGCCTAACGGAACTAGATAATGTCGAAATTGAAGATGATAGCTCAAAAAGTTGATTTTACTTTTCTTGTTAAATTGGTAAGCAAGATTTACTTTATCAGAATATTTAGGGAAAAGTTTTAATGTCAGCTATATACGGTCCTGTCTTTTTGATATTAGATGTCGCGTTTTTTATTATGATCGCTCATATAATTATGAGTTGGCTAATAAGTTTCCAGGTTTTAAATCTTTATCAGCCCCTTGTTGCCCAAATCTGGACGGGATTGAACCGGCTTTTGGAACCAATATACGGTCCAATTCGTAGAGTCTTACCAAATACCCAGCCTTTAGATTTATCGCCGCTAGTAGCGTTTATTATTTTGATTTCTTTGCGCGATTATATTCTTCCTGAATTATTTGGACTCAGGTAGTCTAGCGTAAAGAGTTAAATAAAGTAATTGCCAATATTTAGGTAAAAATTGATAAACTATATTCTTGGTTTGGTTATAATCTTGTTTGAATTTAAATTTGAATTATTTGTTGTAAGATGAAAGATAAAAGGAATTAATTAAATGCTTGTTGTTGTTTCTCCGGCTAAGAAATTAGACATGAGCCCTGAAGTTGAGAAAATAAAAACATCAAAACCACTATTTTCTGATGATACTGATAGGTTAGTCAAAGCTGCAAGTCAGCTATCGGAGGAAAACTTGCAGTCCCTAATGAAAATTAGCCCTGCCTTGGCACGTCTGAACAAGGAAAGATTTAATAATTTTGGAAATCAAGAACGAAAGCCTGCAGCGTTTGCTTTTGCAGGTGATACCTATACTGGTTTTGATGCTAAATCACTAGATGAAGATGCTTTAAGATGGGCTCAGGACCACATGAGGATTTTATCAGGTCTTTATGGGCTTTTAAGGCCCCTGGATGAAATTGAACCTTATCGCCTGGAAATGGGTAGTCGATTGAAAGTTGAAAATACCTCTGATTTGTATGCCTATTGGGGAAGTCGATTATCTAATGAAATAAACCTTCAAGCAAAAAGTACTGAGTCTACATTGCTTTTAAATTGTGCAAGCCAAGAATACTTTAAGGCTGTAGATAACAAGTCATTGGAATTAGAAGTTATCACGCCTCAATTTTTTGAGCTGACCTCAAAAGGCCCTAAGCAAATAAGCTTTTACGCAAAAAAAGCGAGAGGTGCGATGGCTAGGTATGTGGTGGAAAATAGAATTGCTACGATAGAAGATTTAATTCAGTTTAATCTCGCTGGCTATAGTTATAATTCGAAAGAGTCATCTCGATTTTCGCCGGTCTTCTTTAGAAAAAACGATTAGTTTTTCTTATGCGTGACAAGCATTTTAAAGATGCTTATAAGGCGGTCGATTAGTTTTTAAAAAGGTATAACAATGGACTTGCAGGTTTTTGGACATCAGTCTCCTGACACAGACTCAACCGGGTCGCCAATAATATGGTCATGGTATTTAAAAGAAAAAAAAGGATTGTCTGCAGTCCCTAAATTGTTGGGTGAGCCAAATACAGAAGCTTTGTTTGTGCTAGATCACTGGGGTTTCGAGAAGCCAGCGATAATAAACAATATTAATAAAGGCGAAAGTGTAATTATTGTAGATACTAACAACCCTGCCGAACTGCTAGAAAACATCAATGATGCAGATATTCAGGGAATAATTGATCATCATAAATTAGTTGGTGGATTAGAAACATCGGGTCCTATTGATATAACAATTAGGCCTGTAGCTTGTACGGCGACAATAATGTTTGATTTGATGGGTGACGATGTATCAGACATGCCAGACCCCATAAAGGGCTTGGCTTTATCCTGTATAATATCGGATACTTTAGAATTCCGAAGTCCAACTACTACCATTAGAGATCGTCAAGTTGCGGAGTGGCTAGCTAAAGAATTAAAAATTGATGTATCAAATTACGCGTCCGAATTATTTCGAGCAAAATCAGATGTTTCCGATTTTTCGGATTCAGAGTTGCTCAGAATGGACTCGAAAAAATACCCGATAGCCGATTTGACGTTTCGTGTATCAGTTCTGGAAACGACAGAGCCAGATATGATATTTAGAAGAAAAAGAAGTTTAATAGAGACAATGGAAACCGTATGTGTGGAAGACTCCGTCGACCATGTGTTATTATTTGTTGTTGATATACTGAAAGAAGAATCTACCCTATTTGTGCCTAACAAAAATGTTAAAAAAGTGGCTGAAAAATCTTTTGGTGTGAGTGTGTCTGATGATTCGGTGCTGCTGCCTGGTGTGGTAAGCCGTAAAAAGCAGATAATACCGAATTTAAAGATCTAGAACTTTTTAGGGCAGCTCTTTGACAGTAGTGATAAAATCATTAGATGACGTGTCTGAAAGGTACGATGCTTTGTTCGTCGATTTATGGGGGTGCGTACATAATGGCGTTAAAGCATATACGAGCGCCAACGACTCCTTAAAAAAATACAGGGCCAAAGGTGGCAAAGTCGTTTTGGTAACCAACTCTCCTCGACCGCGGTCTGGCGTTGAAAAGCAGTTGATAAAATTTGGAGTTGATCCTGAGGCTTGGGATTTAATAGCTACATCTGGTGACAGTGCAAGAATGGCAATGTTTCAGGGTCTTGTTGGAAATAAAATTTATTTTATTGGAACGCCGTATGAAGAAAA
>CACGIS010000012.1 GCA_902573175.1 Paracoccaceae bacterium
AGAATTTCCAACAAATAAAATCCCAAAAGAATACATACTTGGCATTGGTGATACTGTAACATTCTCAAGATTGATTGAAAATAATCGATCGAATGATGAAATAGAAAGTCAGTGGCCAGTAGAGCGTCGCACCTCTAACTATAAATTGGGAATTGGTGACACCCTTGCCCTGACCCTAATCAAGACGACCAAGTCAAACACACAATTAGCACCTAATGGTGCAAATCAAAACGTTATAGTTACTTCTGAAGAAGTCGATAAGACAATTAATTCAACAGGTCGAATTGGGTCAGATGGCAGTGTTCTGCTATTGGAAGTGGGACGTCTTGAAACGACCGGTAAAAGTTTAAACGAATTGCGATCAGAGGTTAGAAACATCCTAATCCGCAATGGCGTCAGCCCTAGGTTCCAATTGGAGATTGCTGAATTTAAGTCCCAAAATGCTTATTTAACCGTTAATTCAACCTCAACGGTTATAAATTTAAGTGATCAAATCACGACTTTAAAAGACATTCTATCGTCAGCTAGTGTAGGCTTTCAACCTGGGATAATTACTCGAATAAGGCTTCAGAGAGATGGTAAAGAATTTTCTATATTGCTACGTGAACTCTACAATGAGAAAGCAAACAATATTGACGTCCAGTCTGGTGATCATATCTTTATCGAAGATAGCTCTTCTGCAATAAATACCACTTCCTCTATTATAGATAATGAGGGAAGCGTGGTCTTTGAAGGCGTTGGCAAAATAAAAGCTGCAGGACGCACACTCAATGAATTAAAAATGGACATTGAAAATTTAATGCCATCAGTGCCCGGCTCTCAAAACGCTTTCCAAATCCAGATCACAAATTTTGCTTCACAAAAAGCACTGCTCACATCTCATGGAAAGCCTGGGGTTTTGATCTCAATCACAGACGCCCCTGTAAAACTTTTAGATGTTTTAACACAAAATGGTTTGAGTATTGATGCTATTAGCATCACTCAAATAAAGTTGCAGCGTCATGGCAAAACTTACAAATTTACACTGGATGATTTGCTAGCTGCAGATGCTCCACACATATATATACAGCAAAAAGACCACGTCGTTACTGAAGCTTTGCCATATAAAGAAAACAAAGTTTTCATTTTGGGCGGGGTATCTCCCCAAATTTTTAAAATTGATCCTGCCAACCGAGAAACATTAGCTGACGTCTTATTCACAAGTGGTGGGCCTTTAAGCGCATCAAGCGCCAAAAGATCAGAGGTATACCTACTCCGAGGCAGTAATCCAGTAGTGGCATTTCATTTAGATGCACAAAGCCCAACCCGGCTTATCGTAGCAAATGCTATGGAACTTCGACCCAACGACATTCTTTATGTCGCGGAGCAACCGATTATGTCGTTCAATCGAACTCTGGCAACGATTGTACCCCTCAGGATTTTATTACGCGATATTCAGGATGAAAATATCCCATAGCATCAAATCATAATCGCCAATTGATTAACAAAAAAAACATGATATTAAGCCGAAAGTCATCACAATAATTGGACTTCATTTTGCTTAATCGTTTTTTTTCTGAACGTGATAAACAAAACCTAAACTGGTTTTGGAATAGCTACATCCGCTCTAGAGCAAAATGGCTATTACTTGTGTTTTTTTTGATTATCTTCCAGGGTTTTGTGTATCAACAGTTCCTCGTTCTTACTGAGTCAGGTCTAAGAGTTATTTTTGCAAATGGTACATTTAGAGAGCTTATCTGGGTCTGCTTAGCTATTCTTATAATTTTTTCAGTAAGAGCCTTTACCAGCTTCGTTATTCCAACAATTTCTGCTAAACTATCTACATCAGCTCTTTTTGAACTCAGGCACGATTTGACACAACACATATTGCGATTGCCCCAATCATACTTTGATAAAAAAAGTTCCGGAGATCTCATTTTAAGGCTTGTTAACCAGGTGCAAGAATTAAGTACTTTCGTAGGCCAAACAACAGTCAAAGCAATGCGGGACACTGCAACTGTAGTGATCGTTTCTGGCTATCTAGTTTACAAAAATATTTTATTGTTCAGCATTGCACTGGTTGTCATACCGCTGATCGCACTTTTGATGATTGCAGTGGTTAGGCGCGTCAGAAAAATACAAGCTTTAGCTGAAACAGCTATCGGAAAATTTATTGCTAACATTGATGAGATGAAAACTGGGATGCGCACGACAAAAATGACAGCCCAGGAAGAGGCGGAAGCCCAACGCATTTCGGGATCGGCAAATTTGATAAGAGCATATACTTACAAACTGATGCGAACACATGCATTAACACCACCAGTAATCGATTTGTCTTCTGCATTCGTTTATATGTTAGTAGTTGGTGGCGGCGGCTATATGGCTCTTTCTGACCAATTTGACATGGATGGTGCTTCAATAATTGCTTTTCTTATTGGCTTAGTTATAGTTTTTGATCCTGCAAGAAATGTCGCTCAATTTTTCACGCAACTTCAGTCCTCTCTAATCTTGCTGGAAAGCGTGCATTCAATTTTTGATGTTGAGGCAGAACAACTAAATTCAGGGCCGAGTTATAATGACAATAGCAAGCCCGTTGCTATCAAGCTCGAAAATGTAAATTTCAATTATACTTCTAATTCTGCAACGCTAAAAAATATAACTATGGATTTCGAACCTGGAACAAAAAATGCAATTGTGGGAAGCACTGGTTCAGGTAAGACAACTATCCTAAGCCTCATAGGCAGACTTTATGAACTAGGCTCCGGAACAATAAAGTTTAATGGCGATGATATAAGTAAATTAAGTATATCTTCAGTAAGAGACCAAATTACAATCGTTTCACAGGATATAGTTATTTTTGACCAATCTTTAGAAGACAACATTCGTTATGCTGACCCATTGGCAACTAGAGAGATGATAATTGAAGCCGCGAAGAAGGCCAAAATAGATAAACTATTACTTGAGCGAAAAGAAAGTCCAGTTGGTCCAAATGGCAGCCAACTATCAGGAGGACAAAAGCAACGAATTGCCCTAGCTAGAGCTTTTCTAAAACCAGCATCTATTTTATTACTAGACGAGGCTACCTCCGCGCTAGACTCTGTTACAGAAGCCAGCGTAGCAAGATCATTAAATAAGCTTGGAGAAAATACAACCACCATAGTTGTTGCTCATAAACTTAGTAGCATTGAAGATGCTGATACAATATTCGTTTTGGACGATGGTAATCTTGTGGAGTTTGGCACTCATTCAGAATTACTGAAAAAGAAAAAACATTATGCAGCAATGGTAAATGCACAAAATAAAAAAAGTCAGTAACGAGTTAGCAAACTGGCTGAAACGACGATTGATCAACCCGATCCCAATAAACGCTTAATCTCGCATCTTCAACGCTTTCACCCCTTATAAGAGCTCCATTTTCCACTTTCGGATAAATTTGATCTGCAAGCTTAATTTGACTGGCAGAGAGCCTTCTCACAATATGTCTTCGATTTAATTCACTAGGATGGGCCAAACCTGCAGCTTCCAAAAGTTCTTTAAGTGCAAACCTTGTATTTTTGTGGAAATTGTAAACGCGTTCAGTACGATCTTTTACATCAATAACCCGGTACCTTTTAGGATCCATTGTTGCCACTCCAGTTGGGCAATGCCCTGACGCACAGTCTCTTGCTTGAATACATCCGATTGAAAACATGAAAGGACGAGCCATGTTGCACCAATCAGCTCCAATTGCACAAACCCTCACAATATCGTAGGCACTCACGATTTTACCTGAGGCGGCAATTTTCACTCTATCGCGCAGACCGGCACCGATTAAGGCATTATCAACAAATACTATTGCATCTCTAAGAGGGCTTCCTAAATGATCCGTAAATTCTACTGGAGCTGCACCCGTGCCCCCTTCTGATCCATCAACGGTTATAAAATCTAAATATATATCGACCTGAACCATTGCTTTAATTATAGCAATGAATTCCCAAGGATGACCTATACAAAGTTTAATACCAACTGGTTTTCCTCCTGATAAATCCCTCAATTTTTTTACAAACCTTAATAGTTCGCCTGGTGTAGAAAACTCAGAATGTTTATGTGGTGAAATTACGTCCTGATAAGCTGGGACGTTGCGCGCTTCCGCGATCTCAGGTGAAACCTTTGCTCCTAAAAGCATTCCACCATGACCAGGCTTAGCACCTTGGCTCAATTTTATCTCTATCATTTTTACTTGTTTAAGTTTGGCTTTTTCAGCAAATTGAATTTCGTCAAATTTACCATCTTGAGTTCTACAGCCAAAGTAGCCTGTTGATATCTGCCAAATTGTATCGCCTCCGCCTCTCTCATGATATTTCGATAAGGAGCCTTCACCAGTATTATGAGCAAACCCCCCCTTTTTTGCACCGGCCGAGAAGGACTGAATAGCCTTTGGTGAAATTGAACCAAAGCTAGTTCCAGAAATATTTAGAACTGAAATGTCATATGCATTCTTACCTTCTCCTATTCTAATTCTAAAATTATCATCTTCGATTTTTGATGGGCAAATTGAATGATTTAACCAGTTAAAATCTTCCAAATATTGATTTTCATCAGAACCAAAAGGTCGCGCAGCTAATATTTTTTTGGAGCGCTGATACACCATCGATCTTTGGTTTCTTGAATAAGGCAATTCGTCACTGTCAGCTTCCCAAAAGTATTGTCTTAACTCAGGCCTTATTGCTTCAAATATAAATCTAAATCTCCCAATTAAAGGAAAGTTTCCCAAGACTGCTCTTTTTTTCTGTGAATAGTCGACTAGCCCTGTCAGAAACAAAAAAAAGGAAGCAGTCGCTAAAATGAACCAAAGGCTACCAAATAAAATACCCATGCCAATAAAAAATGCCGTAGCCGCACCAGTGTAAAAAAGGGCAGAATATCTTCCCCAAACCAACTCCATATTATTAACTCCAGTCTCTATCGCCTTCATTGAATGACTAAATTTAGTGTTAATCAACAAAATTATTTAAAGAGGTGATCTTGTTAAAAGCACCCGCTTATAGGAAATTTAGCAAAGTTTTAAATTTAGCTTTATGACCCAGATATGGCCTCAATAGGAGCTTTCTCATAAAAAACCGGTCGACGCTCCAAAAGAATTTTTTGCGCATTTGCCTTATTACCAGTCCGCAACAGAACATTTACATATGTAAATTCAAGTAGATCCCTTTGAGCTCTACTTCCCCCAAAACGTTCAAATTCAGATGACGCAGTTTCTAGCTCTTCTTTTGCTTTATCCCATTTATTTTCAGATATAGCCCCCCAAGCTTTCGCAACTGCTGGAACAATATCACCAGCAAAACCACTATTTCCTTCAATCAATTTGCTTAGATATTCTTCGTTTCCCGCCATTGCATGAGCTAACGCAGCATGAATATCTACAAAACTTTGACCCATAGTCGGAAATTTCTCTGCAGCATATTTACTTAATTTAAGCCAGCGTTCAGCAGAAACATTATATCCTGCAAGTTCTGCACGGTAGTAAATCGATGCTGTGTCAGTAAGTGCATTTATTGGTAAACTACTCCCTTTTTCATTCGAAACAGAAGCATCCACGATCTCCCACATTGCACTCTCATCACCATCATACAGAGCCCATAAAGCTTGATGCCAACTCAAGTGACCATGTAACAATGAACGGCGATCATAGTTTGGCATCCAGGCAGCTAAGTAATCACGCCCTGCCGAAACTTCATTTTCTTCGTAAAGGATATGTGCAAAAAAATGCGCAGCATTAGCATTTCGAGGATTTAAATTTAAAGCTTTTTCCATCAGCTGCATCGACTTTAGTGTTTGCCCGGTCTCACACAGCGAAATTGCGTGCATGGACATCATCCACCAATCCTCGCCGTACTCCGGCAGGAGTTTTGCAGTATATTCTAGCAGATCATTTTCACGACCTATTTCCCCTGAAAAACCAATCAATCCAAAAACACTCGTACTCATCTGCGCAATCATCGCATCTCTTGGCCATTCCGATACGTGGTTTTGAACTGCCATTCTTGCTTTTTTAGCTTCACCTGAAAGAAGAAGCTCACAGCATAAAAAATGGGATTTTTCACGATCAGTTGTTCCCTCTAATAAATTTCTCGCTTTTCCAAGAGCGGTTTTAGCGTCAGCAATTTGGCCTGAACTCATTAACGCTCTGGCGACACCTAGATATGCTAGGATAAAATTCGGATCTGCTTCGATTGCTTGAGAAAAGGCCTCCTGAGCACCATAATTTGCACTTAAAAAGGCACGCAAGCCAATATCATAACTGTCCCTAGCAAGCCCAGTACTTGTTGTTAGTTGGTTTCCATAAAAGTCAGTCAGCATAATTTTTTATAATACTTTCCGAAAAAGAAATTCACAGCTTGTTTTCTTTTTTAATTTTTAAAATTTCAATCAAACTATTATCACGTTTGGTTTTTAATTCGGATATATCATGATTTTGACTTTCTATACCGTGAATAAGTTTTTCTTTTAATTCTGGTGTCAAAGATGATTGCCCTAACGTCTTCCAACGTACTTCCTGAGATGGGCCTAAATGTTCGAGGTAATACCTATACCCCCCCTCACCTCCACCAAGGTGATAATTCATATGGGGTCCAAGCAGTGCAAGACGCAGTCCAGGACCATTTGACATAACGGTATCCACATCCTCAACATCTGCAACGCCTTCAGATACAAGATATACAGCCTCTCTGTATAAAGCGGATGTTAGTCGATTAGCTAAATGACCTCGCATCTCTTTTTTAATCTGAACTGGAACCCTCTGAAGAGAGTTATAGAAGGACTTTGCTCGACTGCTTATTTCTTGACTGAAGACTTTCCCCAAAACGATTTCCACAACAGGTATCAAATGAGGAGGGTTCATGGGGTGTCCTACAATGATTCTATCAGGCGTGGTGCACCCATTCTGGAGTTCTGACGGCATAAAAGATGAAGTGCTTGAAGAAATTACGGTGTCTGAGGAAATAATTTTTTCAATCTTTGAAATTATATTTTGCTTTAAAGAAAGATCTTCCGGGCAATTTTCTTGAATAAAAGTAGTAAACTTTAAATCATCTATTTCATTGGAAAATTTTACTTCTTTTTTATTTTTGAGATCATCAAATAATAGATCTAATGATTCCCATATTTTACTAATTTCTTGATGGGCTAAATGTTGCTTCTTCAGATATGGATCATAGACTGTCGTCTCGTATCCAAAAGCAGAAAAAAGACCAGCCCAGCTCATCCCAATCAGACCAGCACCCACGACGCCTATTTGATTTTCATCCTGAGCCGCTTTCAATTTAATTCTGATCCTTTAACTCTAAAATATTAGGCTATTTTTCTACTTTCCATCAATTTGAGTTGGCTTTCAAATTCAGCTTTTGCCATTTTACTCTCAAGGGCCCGCAAAAATAATGCCTGCTGAGTTTCAGGGGCAAGTCCACCAACGGGTGGGTCATTATCAAGATTAGTTGGGAAAGAATACCCTTCAGCAGTCGCAGCGATTGCTGCTTTTATTTCAGAAATCGAAAGTGATTGTTTTTCAAGATGTTTCGCCGCAATTGGATAGGTCAAAACACACATTTTAGCGCGATCGATCGTTTCCATTGCTCGGCCAAATGCTGAAGATACTTGCAGTAAATTCGCCATTCTATGAATGTTTGAGCTTACATTTGAACCAGCACCATGAAATAAGGCAGGGCTGAAAAATAGTGCGTCTCCCTTGCTTAAAGAAAGCTGAACATAGCGCGCCTCAAACACCTGTCGGAAATCTTCCCTACGCCAAGCGGCATACCCTGGAAGATAAGCTTGAGAGAACGGAAGAAGTTTAGTGGGGCCACTTTCAACTGGCATATCACAGTGCGCTATTGCTCCTTGCAAGGTTAAAGCTGGTGATAATTCGTGGACATGGCTAGGATATAATGCGCTCTCTTCAGCTGTCTGAAAACCTAAATGGTAATCTCTATGTGCCTGCTGAGCATCCCCACCCGGATGTACCAAATTCACTTGGGCCGTCATTTGATAATTTGGCCCCAACCACGCTTCACACGCAGCCTGAATAGCCGAATTGGCAAAATACCTTAAGAAGACATCCGGTGAGCTTTCACATAATTTTTGCAGTGAATTCCATATTCTATCATTTGCTCCAGCTGCTGCGAAGTGATCTGCTCCGCCGCCACTTTTAAGTTTTTCATCAGCAATAATACCGTTATAAAGCTGAGTTGCTTCATCAATTGCTGATGTGTCTCGATAAGCTTTGCGGAGTACTATCGCGCCCGAACTTTCTCTGAGAACCCATGCCCATTCCGCCATCAACTCATTTCTTAATGTTTCACTTTGAAAAATATTTTGTAGTTCTTCGATATCATAAATGGGAATGTTTTTTTGAATTTCTTTAGCATGTGGAACAGCGTCGATTGCTAAATTTTGATCAATAATTTTTTGGAAATCGGATAAATTACATTCTTTAGAATGATAATATCCAGGGCTTACTTTATTTATGTCTTTCATAGCCGGGCACCCTTTAATTTAATTTACTGATTAGCTTGAATTTATAAAGTAAACGTTGACAAACTTCAATTCAGAGATCGTCTTAGTGATGACCGTAGTTTATTAAGTACTACTACCGCAATAAGAATTAAGCGTATAAAACTTACGCATCAACTTATTTGAGAAACCTAGATTTTATGAACCAAAAACCTGCTGTCTTTGTAACCAACTTTAACCCCCGGTTCACTGGCGTTTCAGCAACCACAGCTGCAGTTTGTAAAATTCAAAAATCCCAGCTTGGAGTAGCTCTTGTCGGCAGACCTCTCAGCGGGTGTCCTTCCCCTTTAAATAAGCGCAAGGCTATCGCGCTTTCTAAAATGCCGCCGGCAGATAAACCTTTTAATATATGGCATGTAAGAAGAAATTCAGAAATGCAATTAGCTATATTCGCAAGAGATATTCTTAAATTACCAATCAAGATAGTATTCACTTCAGCGGCCCAACGGCAACATTCAGCATGGCCACGTTGGCTCATATCCAGAATGGACGTGGTTATTGCAACCAGTGAAGAGGCCGCAAGCTTTGTGCCTAATGTAGTTTCAGTAATACCTCACGGTGTTGATTTAGATCGTTTTTCCCCATCTAAAGATCAGAGGGTGAGCTGGTCAAAAACTGGAATACCGGGAGAATATGGCATCATAAACGTTGGTCGGGTACGCCCAGAAAAGGGTACAGACCTTTTCGTAGAGGCAATGATTGACGCTCTTCCGCAATTACCAAAAGCAACAGCCATAATTGCCGGAGCAACAAAACCAAAAGATCGTTCTTTTAGAAATGAACTTGACGCTCGAATTAAACAAGCTGGATTAACTGAGCGAATTAAATTCTTAGGCGAAATTCCATCACAGGATCTTCCAGCTTTATTGCAAGGGTGTAAAGCTTTAGTGGCATTACCTCGCTATGAGGGGTTTGGTCTCACCCCACTCGAAGGAATGGCATGTGGTTTGCCGATAGTTGCCTCTAAAACTGGTTACTTTGAGGAGTTCTTGAATACCTCCGATCAAGAAGAGGCCTGCGGAACAATTGTACCCATTGAAGATTATCAAACTGCTTCAAAAGAAATTGTGGCCCTGCTCTCTAACCATAAGCTTTTTAGTAAGCTTTCGGAGAATGCCATAAATCAAGCACAACAAAAATACAATGTTTTGGAGGAAGCTAACGCCATTAACAAAGTATACGAAAATCTTTGGAATAGTTAGATAAGCTGAGAATTTTTTACTTTCTAAAGAGAAATTGAAGCAAAACAGCCCATGTAGTTTATTTATAAGCAATTGTTTTTTATAGTTTAATAAAAATTAAGCAAAAAAATTAAAATTTTTCCAAAAAAAAACTAAACAATTCATTTTTTGGGTCGTTACCTTTACTTGCGAAGACTATATTGGAAAATTTATAATGGCAAACATAGGTGTTGCGAAAGCAAGTATTTATGCTGATTTATCAGCAACTAAGTTCGAAAAAGAAGCAATAAAGGCTGTTGAAAGGGTAGCCAAGACCAGGACAAAAAGCTCTTCTGGCGATCAAGTAAAATTCTCGGCAAATGAAGATACATTACGCTTGGACATCGCTGCGAAAAGTGGCGCCATACGATCTATGACCACAGCCCAAGGTTACCTTCTCACTACAATGAATGCGCTAGATAGTGGTGACTACATCTTAAAAAAACTACACGATATTGCAGTGGAGGCTTCTGATGGTAATAAAACGACCGATGAACTTTCCGCTCTCGATGTTGGCGCTGAAATTTTGGGTGACGAATTTCATAAACTCATAACAACGGCAAACTACAAAGGTAAGCCAATATTCAGCGACACAAACACTGATATGAAAGTCGGTACTGGCGTTAAGGACTCTTCCATAAACATTGGCGTTAAGCAGGTAGAATATGATGACCTGTATGATCACACAAATTCGCCTGAAAACTCAATTACAACTGGGATCACTTATGAGATTACAAAGCCTCTGACAGATGATCAAAAAGAAACGATTTTAGCTAGAACTTCGGGGTTAAATGCAGCGCAATTAGTTGTGGGAGCCCAATTTACAGTTATTGACCAATCTGCCAATCCTAATTCAGAGGGCATCCATACAAAGGATTTATATTATGTTGATGGAAACAATACCGTTGCATTTGATCCTACCGCGATTGTCTTATCCCCCCCATCCCCCCCCAGACACCGACTTCAAAAGCGGTTATTTAGATATCACGATCTCAAATAATGCAGAGACTTCGGATGATCTCAATATAATTTCAGGAGATGGCTTATCCGGTTCTATTATTAAAACTGGAGATGCAATAAGTTATGTTGATCCTACTCATGGTAGTATGCATATTGGTAATATTGATCCATCACTAAATGGACAAAATAGTAAAGGTCTAAGAATAGAGTTCTTTGATCAGATAATTATTCCAAATTCTTCCAATATTCTTAACGGCGACTTTAGCAATGGATTAGCAAACTGGACTAAATACGAAGATAGGGTTGACTTCGGTAATAATTTTACACTTTCAGACGGAAGTTCAATTCCAACTCCAACTGAAGCAGATATGGTTGCCGTACCTTTCGATGCAGGCCCTCTTCCGCCGCCACCAAGCGTTGTTGGAAATGATGATGTTGCACTGACAACATCGCCCAGCTGGGATGTGAGAGTCCATAACGGTCAATTAAAACTAGAACAGGGAAACTACAATATAGCGTTGGGATACGGTATTGTGCATGGACCTGCTGCTGTCAGCGATACTTTTTCTGCAGAGGTCGGAGATGTACTCAGATTGGACTACACAGCTAATTACATAGGCGATGATTATCATGTAGCAGGCTATATTTTTAAAACTGATACAAATGCGATAACTCTAGCAATAAACGAAACTGGTACATTTGGCTCTGGAAGAAAAACAGTGGAGATTTCTGAGGCTGGCAATTATCGTTTTGTTTTCGTTAACGGTACTTTTGATAGAAGTGGCTATCGAGGCGTAGGAGCTAATATGACAATTGATAATATTGAGTCAGAAAAGCAATACAGTATTCCAGATACCGCTGTTCAACAACTTCTAAGGTCAACTTCTTATTCGAGTTCCAGCGATAATCAACATTTCGTAAAAGATGTTTTTATTTCAGCGAATGATGGAACAAATACAATTAGTGATACTTCAAAAATATTTAATACAGAATATGAAGGTAAAATAATGGTTGCCCCAACGCTTAATCTTGAAAAACCAGTTAGCTACGGGGCTACTAATAGTTTAGGATCAGGAGGCGCTGCAGATCCATCTGTTGTAGTGTCAAAAATTGAAGAAGTTCAAACCCGCATTGGCTTGGCAAAAGCTGAAGCCAAAGCTCATTATTCTGTTTTAGAAAGTGCGATTGAATCATCAACCGACATGCGCGCTCAATTTTTCTGGGGAGCAGACGCGATCAGTGATCCCGAGTTTTTTGCAGACACTGCTTACTTCACCAAACAGCAAATCATGCAGGACAATGCTGCCGCCATCTTGGCACAGGCCAATAAAAGCCAAGGTGGACTTATGCAGCTTGTGGACTCTCCATATGTGATCGAAGCTTAGAATTTAGTGTGAAATTCCAATTTTTTGCTTAATTTTAGAAAATATAGATAAGATTTTCTTTGACATACCATATGTAGATGTATCACAACACTCTAGACTGCCCAAAAAAGAGGCAGATATTGGAAAGATAACCAACAGGAGAATTTCATGACCTCTACATCTGACAATATTTACAGCGATGCGAATAATACGCCGCCGCTAGCAACAGCTGTGCCTCTCGGGCTGCAGCATGTTTTGGCTATGTTTGCTTCAAATGTTACCCCCTCAATCATTGTTGCCGGTGCAGCAGGTTTGGCTTTTGGTGGTGCAGAACAAGTTTACATGATCCAAATGGCCATGCTCTTTGCTGGCATTGCAACCTTATTTCAAACCATTGGCGTTGGACCGGTAGGATCTCGCTTACCAATCATGCAAGGTACGAGCTTTGCCTTCGTTGGCGTTTTAGCCGGACTAGCAGCAACCCAAGGTTTGAGCGTTGCTCTAACATCCTGTATTATCGCAGGCTTAATCCACTTCGCCCTGGGCTCAATTATAATAAGCATTAGATCTTGGTTCCCACCACTGGTGACTGGCCTAGTGATCCTCGCAATTGGTTTATATCTTATCCCAGTCGGAATAAAATATGCCGCTGGTGGTGCAGCAGAATTTCAAATGACTGCAGAAAGCTTTGGCTCACTGAAACATTGGGCTGTCGCACTGACCGTTATAATCGTAGCCCTAATCGTGAAGTTTAAAACGTCCGGTACATTATCAAGTGCAGCAATTCTAATTGGCTTGATTGCAGGCTATGTCCTTGCCTATATTTTAGGTATGGTTTCCTTTGGTGGTGTTGCCAAAGCCAGCTGGATTACAAGCTTGCAAGTTTTACCATTTGGATTTGAATTTAACTTAGGTGCGGTTATCGCAGTGACCCTGATATCCATAGTATCCGCAGTTGAAACAGTGGGAGATACCTCTGCGACAACCAAAGCTGGTGCAGGCCGTGATGCAACAGATGATGAAATCTCTGGCGCCACATACGCGGATGGACTTGGAACAGCAGTAGCTGGTGTTTTCGGTGGACTACCAAACACCTCGTTTAGCCAAAATGTTGGCATTGTTGGGATGACAGGCGTTATGAGCCGTCACGTTGTTACAATCGCTGGTGTGATCATGGTTATATGTGGGCTTCTACCAAAAATTGGAGCACTCATCGCATCCATGCCGATGCCTGTTCTAGGTGGCGGCGTGATCGTGATGTTCGGAATGGTTGCCGGCGCAGGCATGAATGTGATGTCTGACGTCAAAATGACCCGAAGAAACATGATGATCATAGCTATATCTCTAACTGTTGGATTAGGGCTGAACCTCGTACCAAGTGCCGTTCAGTATCTACCAGGTGTATGGAAAACATTGGCCACATCTGCGGTAGCACCAACTGCGCTACTCGCTATTGTGTTAAATCAAATTCTTCCTGAAGATGAATAAATAAGAAAATCTTCATCAGATGAGATGACCCCTGGAAAACTGGGGGTCATTTTTTATTTCAAACCTATTAATTCTTTGTGTTATGAATATGATATGAACTTTTGTGTGAGAGATTTTAATGACAAAACTTCTATCTCAAGAACAAGTTAATCAATATCATAATTCTGGATTTGTGAGCCCAGTAGATGTTTTAACTCAAGACGAGATTAAACAGAGCATAAACGAAATAGAAAATTTCGAAGAAGAAACCGGGCACCCAATAGATTTTCCGCATAAGTCACGATGTCACCAACTGTTTGCTTGGGCAGACTACCTAGTCCATCACCCCAAAATTCTTGATGCTGTTGAGGATATTATTGGGCCAAACATTCTATGTTATCATGCCACACTTTGGGTGAAGCCCAAACAATCCAACTCATTCGTAAGGTGGCACCAAGACGGTACATATTTTTTTCTTGATCCAGCGAAGCATGTAACGGCATGGGTGGCACTTACAATTGCCGATGAGGAAGCAGGGTGCATGCAGGTCATTCCAGGCTCTCATAAAAATGATTTTTTTGACCATAACGATGATGCAAACCCAGACAATATGATCCCAAGAGGTCAGGGCTTAGCCATCGAGGTGGAGACTGAAGCAGCAGTGGGAATGCCACTTCAAGCTGGGCAAATGTCCCTTCATCATACAAAGCTTTTTCATGCTTCTTTTAATAACATGAGAGATACAAGAAGAATTGGCTTTGGAATTAGCTACATACCCACAGACGTGAAGGACATTGGAAATACACCGGCAAACGCACTCCTCGTCCGCGGCGAAGATAAATATAATAATTTTTTACCAGAGAAAAGATTAGAATCTCCTGGGTCTCAGGATCAATTCGATTACCATTTAAGCCTGATGAAGCAATTCCGCAAAAGACAAGATGAAGGCGCTTCGTTTTCAAAGTCTAGGCTCGAGTAGTAAATTATTCCTTAAATCATATCTCGCGTGACTGACTGGGGTGGAAAAGAGCGACCCTCAACCTCAACATTTTTTGCACCATAGTTAAACCAGAACATTTCATTTGAAGTTTCTCGACGCCGCAGGCCCTCCGGCATTTCGATAACTTTGATTTCCGCTTTTAAACAAATCTCATTAAAAACTTTAATGAGAGCTTCGTCATCAAACCAGCCACCCAAATAAGTTATGTTTCCTGCAGATACTGCCGCCAAATGCCCGTTTGCCATAATACGAAATGGATGATCAGAAGACTCTAAAGCCTCACTCCATCCCTTCACCGAACCACCGCCCTCTAATAGAATTGGCATGTCAGGTCTTAGTGTTTCAACTCTAGTTGTCGTCACATTTATGTTTAGTAAATTTGGACCAAGGGGCCTATTTATCCCAAAGTTTTCTGTTGAGCTTCCTGACCGAGGACCTACTACAGTTGGGCCATCCCTTTTTGAAAGCCGTTCTTTTAAATCGTCACTCATATATAGCAAACCTGGCGCAACAACTAATTTGTGCTTAGAAAAATCATCCTCGGTCGACAGAATGTCTACTGAAAGACCAAGCCCTCTGAGTGCTCGATAATTATCATAAACTAGATTAAAATATTCCAAACCTCGACCTTGTGGTAAGGTTTGCCACATCCAGTCAGACTGATAGTCAAATAGCAATGCCACCTCTGAGATGCATTGCTCGACATCTGGAGCGTCAGCAATTTCTTGAGCTACTCGAGTTGCCTCAATGATCGCTGGGGCATCGGCACTGTCTGGACGTAAAAGACCGGCATGCATTTGTTCTTGAGCGAAAGGAGCTTGACGCCACCTAAAATAACAAACCGCTTCAGCTCCATGAGCAAAAGCTTCCCAAGACCATAGTCTAATCATACCTGGTAAAGGTGAGGGATTATAAGGAGCCCAATTTACCGGCCCAGGCTGTTGCTCCATAACCCACCATCGACCCTTCCCAACTGTTCGATAAAGATCATGATGAAAAGCTTGAAAGTCAGGATCACCTTGTCGAGCAAAGGCCTGCTTAAATTCATCTGACGCCACAACACGGTCTTCTAAAAATCCAAGAGGGTAACTATCCCAGCTCGCTATGTCTAAATCCTCTCCAACTTTGAAATGATCGAACTCGGTCGTTTTCCCCATGAAGTTATGGGCGATGGGCGCATCAGAATATGACTTGATAATGTCTGTCTGAAGGCGGTTGAAAGAAACAACTTGATCAGAACTAAACCTCCGAAAGTCTAAGACATGAGATGGATTAGGCTGGGTTACTGTAAGATTTGGCAAATCAATTTGATCAAAGTTCTCATATTCCAGCGACCAGAAAACATTTCCCCAGGCTTCATTGAGTGCCGATATATCGCCGTCATTTCCATCTCCTGAATAGCGAACTCTAAGCCAATTTTTAAAAGCTAATCGAGCTGAATCACTGTAAGAATGTGTCGTATCATGGCAGGCATATTCATTGTCAGTCTGCCATGCTCCCACATGAGCGTTTTTCCCGTATCTGTCTGCCATGAGCGTAACAATGCGAATACACTCATCTCGATAACCTTCATGACTGAAGCAATAGTGTCGCCTTGATCCAAACTTTCTTGGCCGACCCTCTTTATCGATCGCAAGCATATCTGGATGCTTTTCCAATATCCACCTTGGAGGTGTTGCAGTAGGCGTCCCAAGCACCACACTCAACCCTGCAGTCCCCAGTATATCGATAATCTCATCGAGCCACTCAAATTTTAGCTCGCCAGGTGATGGTTCCATTTTTGACCAAGCAAATTCGCCAATTCTTACCCAAGACAGACCCGCCTCGGCCATTCTTTTTGCATCCTCTTTCCAGAGATTTTTAGGCCAATGTTCAGGATAATAGCAAACACCGAGAGTACGTTTCATTTCAAATAATCCTTAAATAATTACCCATATTATACAGTTGATTTCAAAAACTCTGGAAGCCAATCTCCATGTGCATCGAGAAGCTCGTCAACCATTTGCCAGATTTGCTCTAAATCTAATTCCGCACCAGTGTGGGGGTCCATCATTGCAGCATGATAAACATACTGCCTATCTTGCGCGACAAGTGCTTTCACCGTTAACTCTTGGACATTAATATTCGAGCGCATGATGGCAAGTAATTGCGGAGGAATATCAGTTACGCGATTTGGATGAATGCCTTGTGCATCAATTATGCAGGGTACTTCAACTGCGCACCCTTCTGGGAGATCAGGAATGAAGCCTTTATTTGAAATATTTCCATAAATAGTACTGGGGTTATCCGTCCATACAGAATTTATAATTTGAGATGCATACTCAACAGAATTTGGCACTTCTATTTTTTTTTCAGAAGTAAATTCTTCAAGCTGATTTTTCCACTCTTCAATTTGTTCCACACAACGTTTTGGATATTCATCTAAAGGGATGCCAAATTTTTCAATAATATCCTCTCGCCCTGTTTTGATAAACCAGGGTACGTATTCAGCAAAGTGTTCTGAACTCTCAGTCGCAAAATAACCAACGCGCTTCATCATTTCATAGCGAACTTTGTTGGGGCAACGGGCATGCGTCATACTTTCAGGGCGCGGAAAAAAACCGTCTTCATATCCCTTTTTTAATGCTGGATAAAGATCATTGTAACTTCCATCATCAAGAAGCTCTTCAAATTTAAGAAAGTAAGCAACATGATTTATACCTGCCGAAAGATAACGAATTTTACTAACAGGAATTTTTAAATCAGATGCCAATTCATTCACTGTATGCTGAACTGAATGGCATAGGCCCACCTGTTTGATTTCTGGATATTTCTTAGTAATCGCCCAAGTATTGATAGCCATGGGATTTACATATTGAAGCATTATAGCATTTGGGCAAAGCTCAAGCATGTCTTCACAGACTTTCCATAAGTGAGGAACGGTTCTTAATCCCCGCATAATTCCCCCGATGCCAATTGTATCGGCAATGGTCTGTCGCAAACCAAATTTTTTTGGTATTTCGAAGTCAGTAACGGTGCATGGCTCAAAGCCTCCAATTTGAAAAGCAACCACAACAAAATCTGCCTCTCTTAAGGCCTCTTTTTGATTAGTGTGAGTGGAACATGTCGCTTGGACTCTAAGGGAGCTAACAAGCTTTTTGAAGACCATTTCGCTTTCCAATAGCCGCTTTTCATTTATATCCATCAGCGAGAAATGTGCGCCCTTTAAAGCTTCCCACTGCAAAACATCCCCAACAATATTTTTCATAAACACTGTCGAACCAGCTCCGATGAAAGATATTTTGGGAAAGCTCATAATAAATCCACCCTCATCACAAATTTAATGCTTTGAGACATTGACATATAGACAAAAAAAACCTCTTTATTATAGCGCTAACATTGGGGGGTGGACATGGCAACCGTTAGTCTTCAGGGCTTACATAAATCTTTTGGCAGCACTAAAGTTATTAAAAACGTCAACGTGGAAGTTGAAGACAGAGAATTTGTCGCTTTAGTTGGTCCATCTGGTTGTGGGAAATCCACGTTACTACGAATGATAGCAGGTCTCGAAACCACTACTTCTGGCGATATCGCAATCGGTGATAGAGTTGTAAATGATGTGATGCCATCTGATAGAAAAGTGGCAATGGTTTTCCAATCGTATGCGCTCTATCCACATATGACTGTGAGGCAAAATATGTCATTTGGTTTGGAGGTAACGGGACATGCAAAACAAGAAATAGTTGGGAAGGTGGAAAAAGCCGCAAATATTTTACAACTTGGCGATTTGCTTGAGAGAAAGCCAAAACAATTATCAGGAGGCCAAAGGCAGCGCGTGGCCATCGGCCGTGCTATCGTGCGAGATCCAGAAGTTTTTTTATTTGACGAACCACTGTCAAATCTAGATGCGGAACTGCGTGTACAAATGCGCGTTGAGCTTGCCCTCCTTCACAAGCAGTTAAACGCAACCATGATTTACGTCACGCATGATCAGGTAGAGGCAATGACCCTGGCAGACAAAATTGTTGTCTTGAGAGATGGCGTTATAGAGCAAATTGGAGCGCCAATGGAGCTTTATAACAAACCAGCTAATGAATTTGTTGCCGGTTTTATAGGCTCCCCGAGAATGAATATGGTCCCAGTCCAAACCGCTATAGATGCAGGCTGGAAAGGTGCAAAAATAGCTAAGGCCGTTAAAATTGGTATAAGACCAGAACACTTGGTTAGGAGCAAAACAGGACTGGAAGGTGTCATTTATTATGTAGAACATCTTGGGGGTCAGACGCTTACACACATTAAATTGCTGGATGATACTGATATTACATTACTTGAGCCTGGCGAGCATACTTACAACAGGGGAGACAAATTAAAAGTTGAACCTAAATCTAAAACAATGCACGCCTTCGACAAAGGCGCAAAAGCTATTAGGAAGTAAACGATGGGAAATGTGAACCGTTTCGCTCCCTGGTTGTTTCTATTTCCAGCATTGGTTTATTTTTTCCTGTTAGTTATTTACCCAATCTTTGGATCTTTTTGGATTAGTTTCCATGATTGGAATGGAACGACATTTCAATGCTCAGATGGTCGAAGTTTGCTCGAATTGGAAGAAGATGAATCATGCAGACGCGTTCCCGTAATGACCTGGGTTGGCTTGGACAATTATGAACGGTTTTTTGAAAAAACTCCCCGAGACTTTGAGCGCGTTAAAAACTATTGGATCGGGATTTTTACGGGTGAACCTGTTCGTTGGCCGCGCATCAGCGTTGAGTCGAAAGTTCTTCTGAATAACATTAAGTGGCTTGTACTATTTCCTGCTGCTATTCCGATCGGTCTAGCATTTGCATTATTTCTAAACCAATCACCCGCCTGGGTTAGAATAACCAAATCCATGTTCTTCTTCCCTTTTGTTTTAAGCCCAGCTGTCATTGCTTTCGTCTTTCAATATTTTTATGATCCGGCAGGTCCACTTAAAGAAATTTATAGTGCTCTCGGTTGGTCTTCTGGTCTCATTGGTGATCAACACAAGGCAACTTACGGAATAATTGCTGCTGGTTGGTACCCACAAATTGCATACTGTATGATTATTTATCTTGCTGGCCTAACAGCCATAGAACCAGAGCAAATTGAAGCTGCACGTTTAGATGGTGCCAAAGGATGGAAGCTACTCAGAAGGGTGATACTCCCTCAACTTTGGCCCGCCACATTTATCGCGCTAGTCGTCACAATGATCGGCGCATTACGTTCATTTGATTTAGTTCAGGTAATGACTGGAGGTGGGCCTGGTCGTGGGTCAACAGATGTTTTAGCCCGCTATATGTACCATAAGACAATTTTTGACCAGGATTATGGGTATGGTGCAGCCATCGCAGTCATCCTTTTTGCAATCATGCTCGTTTTTATCGCAGTTTTCATTCAACAAATGATCCGCCGCGATGAGGAGGCGTAAATATGTTTCCGAGGCCAATTGAAACATGGAAACCATCAACCAGAACACTGTACATTGTATCTGTCTTTGTTGTTTTGATTGGCTGGCTTCTACCACTCATTATAATTTCGCTGGCAAGCTTTATGACCGCTGATCAGCTAAATGCTGGAGGGCGTGGCTTCAATATGCCTAGCCCCTTTTCCGTAGATGGCTGGAGAATTGCTTTTCAAAATGATGATTTTAGAGGCTCGTTTATTAATTCTTTCTTCATTGTGCTTCCAGTCGTGGCAATTTCAGTGGGATTAGCGACTATGGCAGGCTTTGCGCTTTCTAAATATCGCTTTCGTGGACAGTTGATTATCTTTGCCATATTCATCGGTGGAAATTTTGTACCGTTCCAAATTCTAATGGTTCCTGTTCTGCGGCTAACGCAAGATCTGGGTATATATGATACAAAGTGGGCCTTGATCTTTTTCCACGGTGCCTTTCAGACAGGGTTTTGTGTCTTCTTCATGCGTAATTTTATTGCGCAGCTTCCATCAGAACTTTTAGAAGCGGCAAGAGTTGAGGGTGCTTCAGAATGGAAAATATTTACTCGAATTGTATTACCTCTTGTCAAACCAGCTATCGCTGCCTTGTCCGTTTTAATTTTTACATTTGTTTGGAATGACTTTTTCTGGAGCCTCGTTCTTACGCCCGCCAGTCCCGACGGCATGCTCGCACCTGCGGGACTCAGCAATATAATAAGAGGTCGCTACTATAACGCCTGGAATGTCATGGCTGCTGGATCACTGCTTGTGGCCCTGCCACCAGTGATAATGTTTTTTCTCTTACAGAAACAATTTATTGCCGGCCTCACTTTAGGAGCAAACAAGGGCTAAAAAAATAAAGGCCCCTGTTAAGGGGCCTTGTAAATAAGTTTTTTAAAAAGTTTAAACTTTAAAGGGCGCCAAAAATTCTAGCACGCTCTTCCTCTATCTCTTCCAAGATATCCATCATATCATCGGGGTTAAGCATGAAGTCTTGAAAACCCTGCATACCGGCAGATGCCATCTCTGGCGTGGTGTCACGATCATAGAATTGAGCAGTCTTCGACGCAGCTAAAACTTTTGCACCTTTCTTCAAAAAGCGATCATCCATGGTTGCCGAATCTTTGTGAGTTGGAAGTTGCTGTAATGCTTTTCCGATTGCTTCAATGATTTCAGCCTGCGCAGCAAACTCTAAAAACTTTCGAGCATTGTCTTTGTTCTGCGCATTTGCTGGCATAAACATTAAATCAGTAGGGGCATCTTCACCGCGAGCCATTCCAGGGTTAATGTCTGGAAATTGCCAGTAATCTAGATTGTCCTGAGTTTCTTTTGGTAAGTTTGGAACTAAGAAGTTACCCATAAGATACATCGCCGCCTCTCCATTGATAAGGGCTGGCTGAGCTTCTTGCCAGGAATAGTTTTGGTGGTTATCCATGAAACAGCCTGCGTCTACGGCCTTTTTCCAATTTTTCATAGTATTGACGACACCTTCATCAGTATACTTGATTTTACCAAGCATAAGATTGATGTGGTAATCCAAACCGTTTGTTCGCATGTTGAGATAATCAAACCACCCCGCTGCAGTCCACAGGTATTTAGTCCCGATTGCAACACCTTTTATCCCGTTTGAACTTAAGGCTGAGCATGCTGCTAAAAGTTCATCATAAGTATTGAACTCACTAATACCATTTTCCTTCATGATATCCGAACGGATATAGAGTCCCCACTGATAATAAGAGAACGGTAAGCCATACTGCTTACCACCGAATGTGACAGAGGGCATGGTAGATGCCATCGCAGATTCTAGACCCGCATTCTTCCAAACACTTGAAATGTCACCAAATAAGCCATCATTTACAAATCCTGCCATTCTATTGCCAGCGAACCAAAATCCAATATCTGGCCCTTTATCAGCAACAAGAAAGTTTCTTATAGCTGTCTTGTAGGCTTCACTTTCTATGATATTAAATTCAACATCGATGTCGGGGTTTGCTGCTTTAAATTTTTCAACTAATTCTTCAAAAGCTGCTCTTGGCGCTGCATCTGATGTATTCGCAGAAATCACCAGATTTCCGCCCGCCATACTCAGCGTCGGCAAAGCCCCCAAAACGACAGCCGTGACGGCCGTCCTCAAAAACGATTTCATATTAATCTCCCTGTTCATTTTTATAGCGCACATCGTTTACGTTAGCGCCACCATGTCAAGTGTAAAATCACAAAAAGTCATATCTTTAGGGATTTTGTTACTTTGAATTAACTGATAAAAATCGATTTTGGGTTCTAAATTTATATTCTTTTAATCGTACTAGACTTTGACAATAATTATTCATATCAGAACCTGAGTAGAGGAAGATATAAATTGACGACAAAAGTTTTAATTTTAGGTGGAGGTTTTTCTGGGTTTTTCACAGCTAGACATCTTAAAAAGCTTTTGAAAAATAAAGTCTCAATTGAACTCATAAACCGTGAAAATTATTTTGTTTTTCAGCCACTCCTGCCGGAAGTGGCTGGGGGGTCTATATCCGCTCAAAACGCCGTGTCGCCTTTAAGATTTTTAATTCGTGACATTAAAATTCGTAAAGCAGAAGTTGAAAGCATAGACAAAGAAGCACAAACCGTCACCATATTTCAAGGCGTTCAACGACGCCCTACTCATCTCGCTTACGATCACCTAGTTATTGCTTTGGGCTCCGACAGTGATCTATCACGAACTCCTGGATTACAAGAGCATGCACTTACCATGAAAACTCTCGATGATGCGAGAAGATTAAGAGCTCACGTAATTGAGAGATTGGAGCACGCAGATATTACACAGTTGCCTGAGGTAAAAGAAGGTGCCCTTACATTTACAATTATCGGTGGTGGCTTTTCAGGAATTGAAACTGTTGGAGAAATTAAAGATTTAATTGACCGATCTCTGAAATATTATCCTAACATCAAAGCTTCTGAAATTCGCGTTGTGCTACTCGAATTTGCTGAGCGTGTTCTTAACGAAATGCCTGCCTCGTTGGCTAGTTATGCAGTTGAGAAATTAAATAAACGAGGTGTGGAATTACAACTTGGAGTGGGCGTTTCTGAATGCACGGGAACCCAATTGGTTACCACAGAGGGGGAAGTAATAAACACCCGAACAATTATTGCAACAATAGGAAACTCTCCTTCACCAGTTATTAAAAAGTTTCCAGTCCCGCAAGAACAAGGTCGAATTCTTGTAGATCGAAACTTGAAGGTGCAAGAAACAAATAACATTTGGTCGATTGGCGATTGCGCAATTATTCCCCTGAACGAAGAGCAAAAAAGTAGAGAAGATTTTGCTCCGCCAACTGCACAATTTGCCGTCAGAGAGGCAAAAAGCCTAGCTCAGAATATTAAAGCTGAACTTGAAAATAAGCCGCTTAAACCTTTTCAATATAATTCGAAAGGAGCTCTCGCATCGCTAGGCGCTGGGCGAGGGGTTGCCGAAATATTTGGTATCAAACTAACAGGTCGGCTCGCATGGTTGATATGGCGCGCATATTACATACTATTTTTACCAGGTATTCCTACGAAAATTTCAGTTCTATGGAATTGGGTCATGGATAGTATGTCACCACGGTCTGTTGTCCAGCTATATTCAGAAAAAACGCCAGAAGCCCGCTATATTCACTATCGTGCTGGGGACCGAATTTATGAAACAGGTTCAAAATCTGACGGTTTCTACACAATAATTAGCGGTAAAATCAAAATTACTGGAATTGACAGTGGAACAGGCAAAGAAAAAAGCCGAATTTTGATGCCTGGAGACCATTTTGGAGAAAGGCTTTTGATAGGTGCAACAAGACGCGTTGCAACAGCAGTTGCAGAAGAGGACACAAAAGTTTTGGTTTTCTCCCAACAAGAGTTTTTAAAATTTGCTGAAGGCCTTCCATTTTTCAAGAAGTATTTTGAAGATCATATGAGAGCATCTGGTTTGGATAAAGATAAGGTCGTTTGAGGCTGCAGCTTAATCTGTTTCAGTGTTACCTTTAAATTAAAGCATTCACTATGATTGAAAGCATTTGCAAGGCTTGCTAACTAATTGTTTGCAGAGTAGATAACAATTTAAATTCCCGACTTGGAGTAAAAAATGGCAAAGCTGGTGACAATCTTTGGTGGATCAGGTTTTATAGGACGATACATTGCCCACAGAATGGCTAAACAGGGTTGGAGAGTTCGCGTGGCGGTGCGCCGACCGAATGAAGCACTTTTTGTAAAAACTTACGGTGTTGTTGGGCAAGTAGAGCCTATTCTTTGCAATATTAGGGATGACGCATCAGTAGAGGAAGCTCTAAACGGTGCAGATGCGGCAGTGAATTGTGTTGGTATTCTTATCGAGGATAAAAAAAATACTTTTTCGGCAGTACAGCACAGTGGAGCAGAAAGAATAGGACGCTTATCTAAAGAACTTGGATTAAAATCTCTTGTTCATATTTCTGCGATTGGAGCTAATGAAACTTCAAATAGCATTTATTCTTCAACAAAAGCAAAAGGTGAAAATGCTATCCTTGCCAATTTTCCGAATGCTGTAATTTTGAGGCCTTCTATTGTTTTTGGCCAAGAAGATCAGTTCTTCAACAGATTTGCAAAAATGGCAACCATGGCTCCTATTTTGCCACTAGTGGGTGCTAACACACGTTTCCAACCCGTCTTTGTAGATGATGTTGCAAAAGCAGCAGAAGCTGCCTTGCTAGGATCAGTACCAAAAGGGATTTACGAATTAGGGGGACCAGAAATTAAAGACTTCCGAGAGTTGATGATTGTAATGCTAAAAATAATTAAGCGTCGTAGATTAATTATTAACACCCCAAGATTTATTGCCAAATTAATGGCGTTTGGATTATCTACGCTGCAAATTCTCACTCTAGGCTTATTCAAAAATTCAATAATAACCAAGGACCAAATAGAGAACTTGGGAATTGACAATATTGTTTCCGAGCAAGAAAAATGTTTGGAAAATTTAAACATAGACCCATTAGATATGGGATCTGTTTTGCCAGAATACCTTTGGCGCTACAGACCGTCGGGTCAATATGATGCGATAAAAGATTCAGCAAAAAACCTAAGATCGTAAAGTATGCGTATTGGCATAATCTTACTTTGCTTAGCTTACATAATTAGCCAATTCTTCCGTAATTTTTTAGCTGTTCTAAGCGAACAATTATATCTCGATATAGGCGCCACATCAGATGACCTGGCTTTCGCTATGGGCTTTTGGTTTTTAACATTTTCATTAATGCAAATACCTGTTGGAACAGCCTTGGATAAAATTGGACCAAAACTGACAGGCAGCTCTATTTTCTTATTAGGTGGAGCGGGAGGAAGCGTAATTTTTGCTATGGCGACAACGCCTCTTCATATAACAATCTCAATGGGATTAATTGGTGTGGGCTGTTCGCCGGTTTTAATGGGATCCTATTATATTTTTGCTCGAATATATGACCCAAAAATCTTTGCGAGCCTCGCCGCAATAATGATCGGGGTCGGTTCATTTGGAAATCTAGCTGGGGCTGCACCGCTAGCCTTTACAGCAGATTTATTTGGCTGGCGCTCGACTATGCTTGCACTCGGTTTAGTAAGCGCCACAATTTCTGTTGGCTTATTTTTATTCGTGAAAAATCCAGAAATATCCAAAGATATCAATAAAGGCAGTTTTATGGATCTACTTAAAATCAAAAATCTATGGTTCATTTTCCCTTTAGTTTTAATACATTACGCTCCAGTAGCTGGGATACGTGGATTATGGATAGGGCCTTATATTAATGATACCTTCGCTGGAGATGGCGACTTAGCATTTGCTACAACAGCTATGAGTTTATCGATGATTGCTGGTACTTTCGCCTATGGTCCGATGGATCGGATTTTTAAAACTAGAAAATGGATTATCTTTATAGGTTCATCAATCTGTCTGGCTGCAATAGTTGGCCTAGCTTTAGTGGAACAAATAACATTTGGTATTTCAGTTTCTTTATTTTGCGTCCTTGGCTTTTTTGGAATGTCTTACCCGTTGATGATTGCTCACGGTAGAAGTTTTTCACCTGAGCATTTAACCGGTAGATGCGTAACCTTGTTGAATATGTTTGCAATCGGTGGGGCTGGTCTTTTCCAATTTTTAAGTGGTAAAATGTTTCGTTTTACCCTTGAAAGCGAAGCTTCAACAAGTGCAGCTTACACAGCTATCTTCTTATTTTATGCCTCAAGCTTGTTTATTGGCTTAGTTTTATATTTAAAGGCTAAAGACCGTCTGGATTAAAAGTCTTCCACTATTTTAAAACGTGGTGTAAGCACTGCCCGTCAGCTCAGTTTACTGACTAAATAGAAATTAAGAGGAGCCCACCCAATGGGGTACAAAGTTGTAGTTGTTGGAGCGACGGGAAATGTGGGCCGCGAAATGCTAACCATTTTATCGGAACGTCAATTTCCAGTGGATGAAATAGCGGCTCTAGCAAGTAGACGATCTCTGGGTACGGAAGTAAGTTTTGGAGATCAAACAATTATTACCAAAGACCTAGAAACATTTGATTTCGAAGGTTGGGACATAGCTCTCTTTGCCATAGGTTCTGATGCAACAAAAGCATTTGCTCCGAAAGCTGCAGCTAAAGGATGTATTGTTATAGATAACAGCTCCCTATACAGGTACGATCCAAATGTGCCGTTGATTGTACCGGAGGTAAATGCCGAAGCAATAACCGAGTATTCGAAAAAGAATATTATTGCCAACCCAAATTGCTCCACAGCACAAATGGTTGTCGCATTAAAGCCCCTTCACGATCGTGCCCGCATTAAGCGTGTTGTTGTCAGTACTTATCAATCTGTTTCCGGTGCTGGAAAAGAAGGTATGGACGAGCTCTGGGATCAAACAAAGTCTATATACAATCCTGTAACCGATGTACCTCCCACCAAATTTACGAAGCAAATTGCATTCAATGTTATCCCACATATCGATAAATTCTTGGATGACGGCAGCACAAAAGAAGAATGGAAAATGGTCGCTGAAACAAAAAAAATAATAGATGCTTCTATCAAAGTCACAGCGACATGTGTGAGGGTTCCAGTCTTTGTTGGCCATTCTGAAGCAATAAATATTGAATTTGAAGATTTCTTAGATGAGGACGAAGCGCGCGACATTCTTCGCGAGGCTCCTGGCGTCATGGTGATTGATAAGCGTGATGATGGGGGATACGTGACGCCTATCGAATGTGCTGGAGACTACGCAACTTTTATTAGTCGATTACGTCAAGATAGTACCATTGAAAATGGTTTAAACCTATGGTGTGTGTCAGATAATCTACGTAAAGGCGCCGCACTTAATGCTGTCCAGATAGCTGAAACACTTGGTCAAAGAGTCCTCAAAAAGGGTTAATATTAAATTACCTTCTTAATATTCTTCCTACTATTGCGCAGAGCTTATTGGGTAGATGAATTAAAGAAGTACTAGCCATTACCAAACAATGGCTAGTATAAGACAATTTCATAAAAGCTCGAAAAAAGGCAAAATAAAATGAAATTTGCTGATACCAGCGATAAGGCAATACCAGCATACTGTGTTGAACAAGATAGTACTTTTGAAAAGTCCAAAACCTTTGACGCAGTTACTAAAGACTGGATTAAAAAAAATAACTTTTCAGGCTCTTTTGGTCAGTCTGTTTTATGTCCAACCAAAACAGGTGACACGGTTGCACTTTTGGGTTTGGGTGACGAAAGTTCAAGAAAGAAATCACGCTTTCCCCTAGCTGCTGCTGCGAAGTCACTTCCTGCGGGAAGCTATGATATTAGAAACCCTGAAGCGGTGGATAATTTAGAAATTGAGGCGCTTGGGTGGCTCATAAATAATTATGTTTTTGACAAATATAAAAATAAAAAAGACGCTCAGGCCTATTTGGTTCAACCTAAAATAATTGATGCTGATCGCGTTTTGAAATTTGCTGAAGCAGAAGTATTAGCCAGAAACCTCATAAATACACCTACTTCAGATATGGGCCCAGGAAATTTAGCTTCAGCTGTAAAAGATTTGGCCAATAAATTTGATGCTGATTACTCCGAAATTGTTGGAGAAGACCTAATCATGAAAAATTTTCCCCTCATTCACGCTGTTGGGCGTGCGTCTTCCCAAGAGCCAAGATTACTTGAAATTAAAAATGGAAGTGCAGGGCCAAAAGTAACTTTAGTGGGCAAAGGAGTTTGTTTTGATACGGGGGGATTAAACATTAAGCCTGGCCGTTCAATGAGCCTAATGAAAAAAGATATGGGTGGAGCAGCTAATGTTTTAGCCCTTGCTTGGATGATCCTATCAACCAGTATGAATATCCAATTACGGGTACTTATACCGGCAGTAGAAAATTCTATTTCCGGAAATTCATTTCGCCCAGGCGATATCCTAACGGCCAGAAATGGATCAACTGTTGAAATCAATAATACAGACGCAGAAGGCCGCCTTGTGCTAGCTGATGCATTGTCTTTCGCAAGCGAGGATGACCCTGATCTAATAATATCAATGGCGACACTGACAGGCGCAGCGCGTGTTGCCGTTGGAGCAGATATTGCTCCGTTTTTTTCAGAAAGAAACGAAGTCAGTGATATATTAAAAGCTTCAGGTGCTCAGCAAAATGATCCTGTTTGGCCTTTGCCGTTTTGGGACCCTTACGAAAAAATGATTGAGCCTGATACAGCTGATTTAGATAATTCGCCCAGCGGTGGTTATGGTGGAGCGATTACGGCTGCATTATTTTTACGCCGCTTTGTTACACAGCCAAACTCGTACATACACTTTGATATATATTCGTGGTCAGACACAAATAAACCAGGTCTGCCAAAAGGCGGAATAACTCAAGGACCTAGAGCCGTATTTGATGCACTTCCAAAAATCTTAGATATTTAAAATGGATCCTCGTCTGACGCCTGCTAATGAGATCGTTGCCTGCTCCTCACTAAGAGGTAAAATAAAACATTCAAATTTTATTGAAGGTAAGAATTATCAAATCAATGTGCCATTTGTAGACCTGCTTAGCACGCCAGATGGTAAGAGAAATAGACAGCTCATTTATGGTTCAAAAGTGAAATACTTTGGTGAAAACGGTGGTTGGGCATTTATCCAAAATATTTACGATAGTTACGTGGGATACGTTCCTCAAAATTCAATTGTTTTAGAAACAGAGAAGACGCATATCGTAAAAGTTCCGCTTTCCCATGTTTTTCTTGAGCCAAACATTAAGTCCAGAAATATTGAAATACTACCGTTAGCAGCAAAAGTTTCCGGGCAAATAGTTGAAAATGGTTTTTTGGAGACCGAGCTTGGCTGGATTTCACTTTCACAATTAAAGCAAAAAACAGAATTATCTAAAGATCCCGTTGAAATCTCCAAGCTATTACAGCATGCGCCTTATTTATGGGGAGGCAATACATCTTTAGGTATAGATTGTTCCGGTCTTATTCAGATTTCATTGTTGCTTTGCGGTGTAGACTGTCCAGGCGATAGCGACCAGCAAATGAATACATTAGGTCATAACCTTGATGTTGGTTCACCCAGAAAGAAAGGCGATATTCTTTTCTGGAAAGGGCACGTGGCGTGGGCCGTAAATGAAAAGCAAATTTTACATGCAAACGCTTATCATATGGCGACAGTAATAGAAGAAGCAAACGAGGCTATTGAAAGAATAAAAAAACAAGACAAGAATAGCGTAATTGCCCATAAAAGACTTAAAGGAGAATTATATGAGTGATCCATTTTTTAAACCAGTTTCAGGTTTTGATCTGCCTAGGTTTGCGGGTGTCCCTACTTTCATGCGGCTTCCACATGTTTCACTCGAGGCGGCAAAAATCAAAGATGTAGATATCGGTATCATCGGCGTTCCATGGGATAGTGGGACAACAAATAGACCAGGCCCCCGTCATGGCCCTCGTCAATTACGTGACGCATCAACCATGATAAGGGCGCAGCATCCAGTATCAGGAATAAGACCCTATGAGAAATTTAATTGTGCGGACCTTGGCGATGTTTCAATAAATCCTGCTGATATCGAAGACAGTATGAATAGGATTACGTCCTTCTATAAAACGGTAATTGAAAAGGAAATTAAGCCACTGACTGCTGGTGGCGACCATTTAACTTCACTACCAGTTTTGAGAGCTGTTGCGGATAAAGGTCCGATGGGAATGATACATTTTGATAGTCACACAGATCTTTTCCACAGTTACTTTGATGGAACAATGTTTACTCATGGAACACCATTTCGTCGTGCAGTTGAGGAAAACCTTCTTGATCCAAAGAGAGTGATCCAAATTGGGATACGAGGAACTCAATATGATCGCGAAGATTTAGACTTCGCAGACTCAGTTGGAATTAGAGTCGTTAAAATTGAGGAGTTTTTTGATCGAGGAATTGCAGACGTAATGGCTGAGGCCAGAGAAATAGTAGGTGAAAAGGAAACTTATATTTCTTATGATATCGATTTTATTGACCCAGCATTTGCACCAGGAACAGGCACTCCAGAAGTTGGTGGTCCTAATAGTTATGAGGCCCTCAGGGTTGTCCGTGAGCTCAATGGAGTTAAAATAGTCGGTGCCGATATGGTTGAAGTATCTCCTCCCTTTGACCTTAGTAGCAATACAGCTTTTTTAGGTGTTTCAGTAATGTTTGAGTTACTTTGCCAGATGGTAGATTAGGCAAAAATTATTTAGTTGACCTATAGACCTAAAGAATTTAGATGATTTTTGTTCAAGGCGGAGTAGCTCAGGTGGTTAGAGCAGCGGAATCATAATCCGCGTGTCGGGGGTTCAAGTCCCTCCTCCGCTACCAAAAAACTTCAATGAAATAGACCAAATTTATCAATCACACCTAATTTATGGTGAGATTACAATACGCTTTAACACGCTCATTTGTAAAAGTGTGTGTGATCGTGAATGTGCGGACGATCACGGGAAGCGTGGGGTTAAGCCTTATGAAGTAGATTCTTCGCCATCATCATATGCACACCTTTTTCTCGGTTAACAGTCTGTGTGATGCGCAAATCACCCGCAAGGCTACACAGCATATAGGCGTCTTCGCGGCTGATCTGGGCACGCTGGGAAACTAGCGTGATCATGTCGCGCAATGCCATCTCGACACAGCGATCAAGATCAGCGTCCATGCCCATCGTAATGTAGTGGGTCGGCGTTTCAGCTTGGGGATAGATCAGCTTGCGATTTTTGAGAACGCTCAACCGGAATCGACCTTGTAGCGCGGTTTCAATCGCTGTGACGCAAACCTCGCCATCACCTTGCGCGCCGTGCCCGTCGCCACACGAGAACAACGCGCCTTCCATTTGAACTGGCAGATACAGCGTTGTGCCTGCCACCAATTCCTTATTGTCGATATTACCGCCATGCACCCTTGGCTCTATCGTTGAAATACGTCCCCACGTAGGCGGTGGCGCGACACCCATCACACCAAAAAATGGGGCCAGTTTCAGCTCAAGCCCCCATGGCAATGTCGCAATACCGCGCTCTGCATCTAGCGGAATGATCGTATGGTGCATGTTTGGGAAATCTTGTGGCAATGTCCCTGTGAGGGGGCCAAGATGATTAAACCCCCAATCTTGTCGCAAAGACACATCCAAGATATCAATCTGCAAAACATCGCCCGGCATCGCGCCTTGTACCGCAATCGGTCCAGTTAAGATATGCCCTGGCATTGTAGGCAGCCCAGCGGCGTGAAGGTCCAGCAATTCTTGTGGTACATGGAACCCGGCGCCCGGTAGGTTTTGGGGCCCACCAGAGACGGTATTGATCACCACTTCATCACCACTCGAAATGGTCATGGCAGGTGGTAGTGTTGCATCGAAGTAACCCCAGTGACAGGTTTTGAGCGATGCGCCTAGCATGTTCTTTGTCATCGTATGCCTCCGTTATGATATTGAACAGTTAGCGCGCTGGCCTGACTATATTTAAATTGATGTGTTTTGCCAGAATCGATTCATGTGGTAATCTCTAATATATAACCAGCATAAGACTGGTAATAAGAGGCAGATAAAATGAGTAACTCAGCAGAAGTGCGGGTTCAAATCGATAAATTTCGAAGTGTGTGCACCATTAATGCAATAAACACCTCTCCCACGCTTCGCCGCCCTCGTAGATTTGCTGAAGGTTCAGCCCCTCG